>NZ_JBHYXD010000079.1:0-9978 GCF_042751995.1 Streptomyces sp. NPDC059371
CTCCACGAGGAGACCGCCCCCCCCTTTTTTGTTGGTGCGGTTACTTCAGGCGGGACGACGCGACGATCGAGACGACGTGCGCCGGCACGAGCAGCCACACGATCGCCGTCACGGCGACGGTCGCGATCCGCGTGGCCGTCAGGTCGCCGAGCGCCAGGTCGACGACCGCGGTGACGAGCAGCAGGATGGTGCACTCGATGCCGTTGACCAAGCGGTGCAGGCCCACGGCCGAGGCCAGCCGGCGGACCTGCGCGAGGCCGCCGGAGCGCGGGACGACGGACGCGTCGGTCGCCTTCTCCATGCCGCTGTCGGAGCGGGCCACGTGCACGAGGTCGGAGGACGACTTCAGGAGCAGCACGCCGATCGCCGCGGCCAGACCGGCCACCAGGTAGAGATTGACGCCGAGTTGGGCGGCACGGATGCCCATGCCCACCATCACGGCGGCATCGGCGAGGTAGGCGCCGAGGCGGTCGAGGTAGACGCCGAGCGGGCTGAACTGGCGGCGCCAGCGGGCCACCTCGCCGTCCACGCAGTCGAGCAGCAGATAGAGCTGCATGAAGACGACGGAGAGAACGGCGCCGCCGAGGCCCGGCAGGATCAGGGCGACTCCCGAGAGCATCCCCGCGAAGACCATGATCACGGTGATCTGGTTCGGCGAGATACGGGTGTCGACGAGATGGCGCGTCACGCGAAGGGAGAGGGACCTCATGTAGAGGCGTCCGGCCCAGTGCTCCGCCCGGCTGTCCAACTTGCCCGTGGGATGAATGACGCTGCGGAGTTCCTCTAGTTGGACTTTGGCCATGCGGTGTTCTCCCTGGAGGGCTTGCGCGTGATCGGATCGGTCGGCTCACAATGCCGTACAGGGAAGAGCATGACGGTGGCCGGGCCGGCGGTGATCGGCAGGGTGGATTTCGGATGAGCCCGGCCGTACGCGCGTACTACGGTGACTGCCATGAACTCCAGTACCTACGTGATCCGTTCCATACGTTCCGATGAGTGGCCGCAGGTGAAGGAGCTCAGGCTCGACGCCCTGCGGGACCCCGTCGCGCACCTCGCGTTCCTGGAGACCTACGAGGACGCGGTGACCAAGCCGGACGGCTTCTGGCAGGACCGGACGGCCGGGGCGGCCGTCGACGCCACCAAGCGGCAGCAGATCGTGGCCGTGGGCGAGGACGGGGTGTGGGCCGGGTCCGTGACCGTGCTGGTCGAGGAGGCCGGGGTACGGGACGCGTTCGGTGAGGTGCCGGAGCGGACTCAGGCACATCTGGTGGGGGTGTACGTACGGCCCGAGTTCCGGGGGAGCGGGGCCGGGGTGACCCGGGGGCTCTTCGACGCCGCTCTCGCGTGGTCCTGGGAGGCCGGGCTCGACCGCGTGCGGCTGTTCGTGCACGAGAAGAACGGCCGTGCCGAGGCGTTCTACCGGAAGACGGGTTTCCTGCCCACCGGGCAGACGGCCCCGATGCCGGGGGAGACCGGTGAACTGGAGCTCGAGTTCGCCATCGACCGAGGGGGCCCGCGGGCGTGAAGCCCGTACCCGGCTCAGACCGGAAGCTCGTACTGCGGCCAGCGGGAGCGGAGTTGTTCGCGGGAGCGGAGGAGCGCCAGGGTCGGCAGGCCGCGGGCCGGGCCCGTGGTCAGCAGGTCGGGGAGCTGGGGGAGCGGGGCCACGGCCGCGATGTCGTCCAGGACGAGCGTGAGTGGTGGGTCGAGCCGACCGGAGGATGACCGTTCGGCCATGCGCCGGCCACGCTCGACCACGCTTGAGGCGAGAGCCGTCAGGAGGGGCATGGCGCCGGGGCCGGCCTTGGGGTCCTCGAGGGGTTCGCCGATCATATAAAGAGTGCCCCCTTCGTTGACGAAGGAATCCAAGGCGAGGCTGTCACTTCGGTTCGGAGTACAGGATTCTCGGATGTTGACCGTGCCGAGCGCCGACAGCGCACGCGCCGTCAGCTCCTGGGCGATGTCCCGGCGTTCGGGATGCGAGACGAGCGCGGCCTCGAGCTCCCCGGCGGTGCCGGACGCGGCCCTGGGATTCGTCCGCAGGGCTCGTACGGCGTCCTGCACCTGTGAGCCCTGGGCCCAGCGGTGGACATGGCGGAAGGCCTTGCCCTCCACCGCGGCGGCGTGCAGATAGCAGCGCATCAGCGTCGCCGCGACGTCGGCCATCGCCTGGTCGGCCTTGGCGGAGGGGCGCACCGGGGCCAGGAGGGCGGCCGCTCTGGCCGTCGCCGTTTCCTTGTCCTCGCAGCCTGCCGAAGGGGACCAGTGCAGCCGGGCCGGGGTGTCGCAGAGGTGGGCGGGGTCGTAGAGGAGGACGGGGCCCAGTTTGGCGCGGGCGTCCTTGGTCTCCGACCAGATGCGGGGGGCGGAGGTGATGACGAGGGCCGGGCCCTCGGCGTCGCGTACGGCCTGGGCCGCGGTGAGGTGGCGGGTCTCCGCGGGGGCGAGGACGACGGCGCGCCTGGGTGTCCACGCCGGTGTCGGCTGCGGTGCCGCGGCGGCGGCCCTGCTCGGGGCGGCCTCGGTGGCGACGGTGTCCGGGCCGCCCACGTGCTCGTGCGCCGGCGCGCCCGCGGGTTCGGGCACCTGTGAGGTTGCCTCGGTCGCCGCGGCTGCCCTGGGGGCGGTCTCCAGGGTCTGTGCGGGCAGCGGCGGCTGTTCGGTCCTTGCCGGTGGCACAACGGGATCGGGTGCGTCCGTGGATGTCCTGGACGCCCTGGACGCTTGCGTGGATGCCTTGGCCTCCAGATCCTGCGCTCGTCTTCGCGCTCGGCCCGCACGCCACCGTGCCACCGTGCCCATCACGAACACGGCGAGGACCAGCAGGACCATCAACTGGCCGATGAACAGGCCCCAGAAGAGGCCGTACCCCGACAACTGGGCGGGCGGGGTGTCGGGCCAGGCGCCGGCGATGTCGTGCGGCTCGCCGATCAGGTGGCGCATGGCCAGGGGCGTACGGGTGAAGGTGATCGCGTCCGGCCAGGCGCCGCGGGAGAACCAGCCCGCGAGGCCTGTCGCCGTCCACACCATCAAGGTCATGCCGAGGAGGAAGCCCAGCACCCCGATCAGCAGGCCGTCCGGAATGCCGCCCGCCCCCTCGTGCCGGGGGTTGTGGCGGTCCTCGCGCTGGTCGGGGTACGGGCTCATCACGCCACCGTGGACTCGGTGGAGCCGTCGAGATCGCTGAGATGCTGCTCCATGAAGGCGGCCGCCCTTTCCTCGGCCTCCAGTTCGGCGGCGCGCAGGGCGTCGTCGGAGAGGAGGTGGTCGGCGGACGACTCCGTCATCGCGCGGTCGGTGAAGACCAGTGGTCGCTCCGTCTCGGTGATCAGGTGCTTGACCACCTGGACGTTGCCGTTGACGTCCCAGACCGCGATGCCCGGGGTCAGCGTCGGGATGATCTCGACCGCCCAGCGGGGCAGGCCGAGGACCCGGCCCGTCGAACGGGCCTCGTCCGCCTTCTGCGCGTAGATGGTCCGTGTCGAGGCCATCTTCAGGATCGCGGCGGCCTCCTTGGCCGCCGCTCCGTCGACGACGTCCGACAGGTGATGGACCACCGCCACGAAGGACAGGCCGAGGCGGCGCCCGAACTTCAGCAGCCGCTGGAAGAGCTGGGCCACGAAGGGGCTGTTGATGATGTGCCACGCCTCTTCCACCAGGAAGATGCGCTTCTTGCGGTCGGGCCGGATCCAGGTGTGCTCCAGCCACACACCGACGATCGCCATCAGGATCGGCATGGCGATGGAGTTCCGGTCGATGTGCGACAGGTCGAAGACGATGAGCGGGGCGTCCAGGTCGATGCCGACCGTCGTCGGGCCGTCGAACATGCCCCTGAGGTCACCGTCGACCAGCCGGTCCAGGACCAGAGCGACGTCCAGGCCCCAGGCCCGTACGTCGTCCGTGGCGACGTTCATCGCCTCGGCCGACTCCGGTTCGGGGTGGCGGAGCTGCTCGACGATGTCGGTGAGCACCGGCTGGCGCTCGACGATCGTCTCGTTGACGTAGGCGTGGGCGACCTTCAGGGCGAAGCCGGACCGCTCGTCGAGGCCGTGCCCCATCGCGACCTCGATGATGGTGCGCAGCAGGGCGAGCTGGCCCGTCGTCGTGATGGACGGGTCGAGCGGGTTGAGCCGGATACCCATGTCCAGTGCGGCCGTGGGGTCGAGCCTGATGGGAGTTATCCCCAGCTCCTGCGCGATGAGGTTCCATTCGCCGACGCCGTCCTCGCCCTGGGCGTCGAGGACGACGACCTGGCGGTCGCGGAAGCGCAACTGCCGTAGGACGTACGTCTTCTCCAGGGCCGACTTGCCGTTGCCGGACTCGCCGAGGACCAGCCAGTGCGGGGCCGGGAGCTGCTGCCCGTAGAGCTGGAAGGGGTCGTAGATGTAGCCCTTGCCGGAGTACACCTCGCGGCCGATGATGACGCCCGAGTCGCCGAGACCCGGTGCGGCGGTGGGAAGGTAGACCGCCTGCGCCTGGCCCGTGGATGTGCGCACGGGGAGGCGGGTCGTCTCGACCTTGCCGAAGAGGAAGGACGTGAAGGCGTCCGTCGCGGCGGACAGCGGATCCCGCATCAGTGCATCAGCCCCTACCTGCGGATTCCGGTGGCGAACGGCAGTGTGTTGACGAAGGCACGGTGGTGCTCGCGGTCGCACCACTCCAGTTTCAGATACGACTTGCCGGCCGAGGCGCGGATCGTGCGCTTGTCGCGCGCGAGGGCCTCGGGGTTGCGGGAGGAGACCGTGATGTAACCGACGAGGTTGACGCCCGCGGCGCCGCTCGCCAGGTCCTCGCCGCGCTGGTCGAGGCGGTTGTGCGAGGCGATGTCGCGCGGGTCGACGGTGCGGTTCATCTTGGCGGCGCGGCTGGCCTCGGCCTCGTCGTTCGTCTTCTCGGTCAGCATGCGCTCGATGGCGATCTCGGTGGGTTCGAGGTCCATGGTCACGGCGACCGTGCGGATGACGTCCGGGGTGTGGACGAGGAGCGGGGCGAGGAAGTTGACGCCGACCGGGGTCATCGGCCACTCCTTCACCCAGGCCGTGGCGTGGCACCAGGGCGCGCGGGTGGAGGACTCGCGGGTCTTCGCCTGGAGGTATGTCGGTTCCATGGCGTCCAGCTCGGCCGGCCAGGCGTTGCGCTTGGTCATGGCCTGGATGTGGTCGATGGGGTGGTCGGGGTCGTACATCGAGTGCACGAGGGAGGCGAGCCGTCCCTGGCCGAGGGGCTGCCGTACGCGGATGTCGGCTTCCTGGAGCCGGGAGCAGATGTCGGTCAGCTCGCGGGCCATGACGACGGCGAGCCCGGCGTCCCGGTCGACCTTGCGGCCGCCCTGCGGCCGTGCCGCCCGTGCCATGGCCTGGCCCTCGGCGGCGAGTTCACGCGAGTAGTGCATGCAGGCGACGAGGTAGGCGCGGTGCTGCTCGCTGCTCGTGGACACCATCGACTGGAGCTGGTCGTAGGACTGCTGGAGCCATCCGGGGGCGCGCTCGTCGCCGCGTTGGGAGACGTCCTTGGCGTGGGCGTCCGGGTCGGCGGGGAGGGTGCGGGCGAGCATCTGGAGGCGGGTGACGAAGCCGTCGCCGTTCGCCACGTGCTTGAGCAGCGTGCCGAAGCGGTCGACGAGGGCCTCCTGGTCCTCGCTGTCGCGCAGACCGACACCCGGGCCCTCGATCTCGATGGCGGCGGTGACGGTCCGGCGGTCGGCGTGCAGCAGGACGGCGATCTCGTCGGGTCCGAACGGGGCGGCGAGCCAGGCGATGCGCCCGATGCCGGGCGGCGGTCCGACCTCGACCTCCCTGCCGTCGAGGTGGATGCCGGCCTCCGTCACCTGGCTGCGGTACGCCGTCCCCTGGCGCAGGCTCCGCTTGTAGCTGCGGTTGATCTCGAACCACTTGTAGAAGGTGCGCCGCTTGTACGGGACGTACACCGCGGCGAGCGCGAGCAGCGGGAAGCCCATGAGCAGCACGATCCGCAGGGACAGCACCGGGACGAGCAGGCCGCACATCATGCCGAGGAACGCGCCGCCGATGATGAGCGCGATCTCGCCGGACTCGCGGTTCCGGCCGACGATCGCGTTCGGCCGGGCGCGGCCGATCAGATATGTACGGCGGGGCGTGACCGGATGGGACAGGTGGGAATCGGTCGTCAACGCCCTTCACCTCCCGTGCGGTTGCTGTTGCGGGTGTTGCTTGCGTGCGGGGTGTTGACCGGGCTGCTGCGCGGCGGGGGTGCGGCGGAGGGGACAGATCCGCCGCCTCCGTTCGGCGTACGGCTGCTGTGCGCGGCCACCCCGCCGGACACGGGGTTGGCGGGGCGGGGCTGGCTGTTGCCGCCGCCTCCGTTGTTGTCGGCGCGGGAGCTGTGGGTCTTGATGCCCTGCGCGACCAGGGTGGCCGGCGAGCTGATCACGGCGGCGGCCTTGCTCTCGGCGCCCTGCATGATGCGGTTGTTGCGGGAGCCGGCGATCTCGTCGCCGAAGCCGGGGACGAAGCGGTAGATCATCGCGCTGGCGAAGATGGCGAGCAGGATGATGGCGAGTCCGGAGACGACGGCGGAGAACGCGTCGGGGCCGCTGTCGGAGCTGAGGGCGCCGGCGAGGCCGAGCACTATCACGATGACCGGCTTCACCAGGATGACCGCGATCATGATGCCCGCCCAGCGGCGGACGTGGCCCCACAGGTTCTTGTCGACGAGGCCCGCGTAGACGACGGTGCCGAGGAGGGCGCCGACGTAGAGCAGGGCGGCCCGGATGACCAGCTCCAGCCAGAGGATTCCGGCGGCCAGGATCGAGACCATCGAGACGACGATGAGCATGATGGGGCCGCCGCCGATGTTGCCGCCCTTGTCGAGGGCGCCGGAGAACGTCCCGAAGAACGCGTTCGTCTGGTTGCCGGTGGTCTTGGCGAGGACCTCGGTCACGCCGTCCGTCGCGGAGACGACCGTGTAGAGGATCAGCGGGGTGAACGCGGAGGCCAGCACGGTCAGCCAGAGGAAGCCGATCGCCTCGGACAGGGCCGTGCCGAGGGGGACACCTCGCACCGCCCGCTTCGCCACGGCCAGCAGCCACAGGAGCAGGGTGAGGATCGTGGAGGCCGCGAAGACGACGGCGTACTGCTGGAGGAACTTGGGGTTCGTGAAGTCGACGTTGGCGGTGTCGTTCACGGCGGCGGAGAGTTTGTCGATGGTCCAGGAGGCGGCGTCGGCGCAGCCGTTCGCGAGGGAGGAGAGGGGGTCCAGCGTGGAGGCGGTACCGGGGTCGGTGGTGAGGCCTGTTTTGCCGGATCCCTTGGTGCCGCTGTCGCAGTACTTTCTGGCGGGGCCACGGACGAGTTCACAAGGGTTACGGCTGGGAGACGGGCTGGGGGCGGCGACCGCCTTGGTGGCCAGCAGGACGGCGGCCGACTGCATCGCCGCCACCGTGGCGGCGAGCGAGAGGACACGGCGCGGCTTGTTAGCGGGCATACGTGAACCCTCCGAACTCCTCGACGGCCTTGGTCATGTCGTCCGCGGTGGAGGCCTTCTGGTCCCGCCCCACCGGGACGGGCCCGTCCTTCTGAGCGAAGTCGGTGACCTTCCAGTCCCCGCCGATCCACTTCAGCTGGTAGGTCGTCGTGTACCAGCTCTCCGACACAGGGTTGGTGGAGCCGTCGCCGGACAGGCCGAACAACGAGGTGTACCAGAGCTCGACCGTGGCGCTGTCCGTGCTGGAAGCCTTGGTCTTGGTGCCGACCGGGATGATCCGCGAGATGAAGGTCTGGCCGGCCGGGGCTGCGCCGTTCTTGTCCAGGCCGATGTTCGTCAGGAACTTCTCACTCGTGTAGGCCGCGTCCAGATCGGGCTGCCGTGCGGCTGCGACATCGGGCGCGTACACGGCGTCGACGATCGCGTGCCGCTGGTCGGCGTTGAACATGCCGGTGGAGCCCAGGGCGATACCGTAATTCGTCGCCGCGCTCTGTGCTCCCTCCCGTGTGTGGGGGAAGCCCGATGGGATGCCGGCGGACTTCGTCGTCACCGGGTGGTTGCCGGAGGCCGCCGTCGGGGACGTCTTCGCCTTGTCGCCGCTGCCGTCGCCGGACGAGGCCGCGTCTTCCCCGCGGTTCGCGAAGGCGATCGCGGCGATGAGCAGGACGACCACACCGACGACCGTGACCAGGCTCCGCGAGGAGGATCCGCGTCCGCGCCGCGCGCCGCCGTAGACGTCGCCCGGACGGTCGGGCAGACGGGTACGGGTCTGGCCGGAGCCGCCGTACCCCCCTTCCTCGCCGCGCGGGCCGTCGCCGTACCCGGGTTCGTCACCGAGACTCATGCCGCGTACGCCCCCTCAATCTCTCGCTGAACCACGTAGTACGACGGTAGCCGTGCTGGTTCCCGCGCGGGCGCGGTGTGGTGACTGGACATCAGGGAGTTGCAACCTCAGCCGGTGGGCACGACGGACGGATGGATCGGAGGGAGAGAATCCGGGCGCGCCCGGCCGGGTACTGACGTCCGGCCGAGTGCGGCGCGGCCGTGCCGGGCTACACGGCCATGCCGTACACGATGGTGAAGAGTGTGCCGAGGGATCCGATGATGAAGACCCCGGTGAGCCCGGCGATGATGAGTCCCTTGCCCTGTTCGGCGCTGAAGGTGTCGCGGAGCGCGGTCGCGCCGATGCGCTGTTTGGCCGCACCCCAGATCGCGATGCCGAGGCAGAGCAGGATGGCCACCGCCATCACCACCTCGACCATCACCTTGGCTTCGTTGCCCAGGCTGCCGAAGGGGCCCCAGTCCGGGGCGATTCCGCCGATGATTGTGTTGATGTCGCCCTTGTCGGCTGCGAAAAGCATGTAAGTCACCGCCCCTAGTGGGTAGTTCTGCACCCCCTGCCACTGCGTGCAGAGGTCGGGCCCATTCTCGCCGACAATGACGCCTTCGTATGTCGACTTGACGTCATTGGTTGGCGGGATTCGTGCGAATTCCTTGTCGCCGGCGTACGCGGGACCCTCACGGGAGGCGTACGGCGGTGTACGAGAGTCGTATCGTCACTCTGTGTATCACGGGTGGTCACGCCGGGCAATGAAGCGGAAGCGAAACCTGGCGCGTGGTTCCGTCGTTGTCCCTTTCCATGTCTCGCGCGCGGGGCGATATTCGAACGGACTCGCTTCCGGCGGAGGGCTTCTGACGGTGCGTCGCGCCGGTGTTCCCCGGGTCGCCGGGGCCGCGCGGGGTGGACGGACGGAACGGGCCGCGACTGGTTGCCGCGGCCCGTGGTCGCGGTGCGGCGGCTGGTGCCGCCGAACGTGTACCGGCCGGCCGTGATGCCGCACGAGTCGTACGCCGCGACACGGGTGGCCGGTCGGCGTCCGCCGCGACTCGGAGACGGTGCGCTTGGAGCAGCCGGTGCCGCTCTGCCGGCTCGGCCGTGATGCCGTACGAGGAGCAGCCGGAGCCGGTGCGGGCGCTCAGGGATTTCTCAGGGGAATTGCACGGGTGGCTGCGTCGCTCCGTGCGCTCCGGGGGCGTCCTGCAACCCCTCGACGAAGTGGTCGAACTCGCCCGCCTGGACCCCCAGGACGAACGCGTCCCACTTCCTGCGGGTGGTCGTCACGACGTTCTCCGGGTCGCCGGTCTCCCTGATGTAGACCAGGTCGTCCTCACCGAAGGCGAGTTCGATCCAGGGACCGGGACCGGTCGCGTCCTCGGGGGCGGCCCGGGTCCAGTCGAGGCCGGAGGGGATGTCAGCCACGGTCGCGTTCCTCGGACTTCCGCCGGACGGGCGTGGGCATCGCTGACTCCAACTCCCTGTGTGATCGGAGACGTTCACGGCCACCGTATCCCCGACCCGGTCCCGCGCCCTCCAACTCCCTTACGATCACCACTCCCCGGGGATCGCCGTGTCACCCCGCGGCCCTTTCCGCGCCGCCGCCTCACCGCTCCGGAGCCGGCGTGGGGGGGGGGGGGGGGGGGGGCGGCGGCGGCCGCGGCCCGCGGGGGGCGGGGGCG
>NZ_JBHYXD010000079.1:9988-39526 GCF_042751995.1 Streptomyces sp. NPDC059371
GAACCGCAGCATGGTCGGCGGCCCCCGGGCCCCCCCCCCCGGGGCGGGCGCGGGGGGGGGGGCCCCCGACGCCGGGAGCAGGGGCCGGGCGCGAGCGGGGCCGTCGTGGCAGGGTGCCGGAGGGGCGAGCGGGGGCGTCGTGTCCGGTGGGCCGCGGTGGCCGGGCGGGGTCGGCGTTCACAGGTGATACTCGGACTGGTCCGAGGTTTTTCTCACCCGCTTGCGGCAAGGTGAGGGGCGATGAAGAGCATCCGCATCACCCGTCTCCCGGAGACCCGGCGGCCGGTACTGCTCGCTGCGGCCCTGGTGCTGCTCGCGGTGACGTCCTCGTCCGTCGCCGCGGCCGACGACGGCCCCGGGCCGTTCGGCGTGACCGTCCGGGCCGCCGAGAACGGCCGGAACGCCCGGGTGGGCGCCCTGTTCCACGGGAGCGCCGCGAGCGAGGGCGCCGGCGGGCACTTCTGCACGGCCTCCGTCGTGCACAGTGAGGGGCGGGATCTCGTCATCACGGCCGCCCACTGCCTGGACGGCGAGGCGGAGCTGTCCTTCGCGCCCGGCTACCGGGACGGCAAGGCACCCCACGGGTTCTGGGACGTCGAGGGCGTGTTCCTCCCCGAAGGGTGGAGGAAGGACCAGGGCGAGGACAGCGACATCGCCTTCGCCGTGCTCGCCACCCGCGACGGCGAGGAGGTCGAGGACGCCGTCGGCGGCGCGAACGCCTTCGCCGCGCACCGCGCCACCGGGGCCACCGCCGTCACCGTCACCGGATACCCCGGCTCCCTCGACACCCCCATCACCTGCACCGACAAGCCCGCCGCCGAGAGCCGTACGCAGCAGCGCGTCGCGTGTCCCGGCTTCGCCGGCGGAACCAGCGGCAGCCCCTGGGTGAACGGGGACGGGGCGGTCGTCGGCGTCATCGGCGGCCACGAACAGGGCGGGGACACCGACGACGTCTCGTACAGCCCCGTGTTCGGCACCGAGGCCGAGGATCTGTACCACGTGGCCGCACTGGCCGGTTGACGCCACTCCGACGGGACATACCGCTCCGTCCGTGCGCGCGACACCCCTCTCGCACAGGGGCCCGCCTCTACACTGACGTCGGCGGACTCCGGGTCGGCGAGGGGCGGTTGACGGTGCGTAAGGCCTGGATCGTGGCGATCGCGGCCGTGGGCGCGGGGATGGGCTTCGTGATGGTGCTCGTCGTCGGGGTCTACCTGGTCGCCGGGAACCTCGCGGGCGGCATCGGCGGCGGATCGGTCGGGCTCGCCAAGGGCGCGGTGCCCGCCGCGTATCAGCCCCTCGTGCAGAAGTGGGGCAACCTCTGCGGCGCGATCAATCCCGCCCTGCTCGCCGCGCAGCTCTATCAGGAGAGCGGATTCAATCCGAACGCCAAGAGCCCGGCGCAGGCGGAAGGGATAGCGCAATTCATTCCGGGGACGTGGGCCACGCACGGCGTCGACGGTGACGGGGACGGCGTCCGCGACGTGTGGAACCCGAATGACGCGATTCCGTCGGCCGCCTCGTACGACTGCGAGCTCGCCTCCTACGTGAAGAACGCACCGGGAAACGTCACCGAGAACATGCTCGCCGCCTACAACGCGGGCGCCTACGCGGTCATCAAGTACGGGGGCGTGCCGCCGTACGCGGAGACCCGGAACTATGTGAAGACGATCACCACGCTGGCGAAGAGCTTCGCCGCTCCCGTCACCCGTGTGGACCCCTCGAAGCAGGCCGCGGGGGCCATCACGTACGCGCAGAAGAAGCTCGGCACGCCCTACCTGTGGGGTGGCAACGGTACGACCGACCAGGGCGGACGGTTCGACTGCTCCGGTCTGACCAAGGCTTCGTACGACAGTGTCGGGGTGACCCTGCCACGGGTGGCCAACGACCAGTACAACGCGGGGCCGCACCCCAAGCGGGACGAACTGCTGCCCGGGGACCTGGTCTTCTTCTCGGACGACCTCACCAACTCCCGCGCCATCCGGCACGTGGGCATCTATGTGGGCGGCGGATACATGATCGACGCTCCCCGGCCCGGTGCCGTCATCCGGTTCGATCCTGTCGACACGCCCGACTACTTCGGGGCCACCCGGGTGACCGAGGATGGCGCGAAAGCATTGCCCACTTCGGTATGAATCCACCCTCTGACCTGGGGCGATATCTCTCTTCGATAACGTGTGCGTGATCATTCCGTGGAGGGTGGAACGTAATGGAGGGAACCGTGCGTTCCTTTTGACGTAGAGAACCGATCTACAACCACGGGGGTGGACGGAGCGGCGCGCGAAAGGGCGCGGTCGCGGGAATGACGACGAAGGGGCCGCAGCGCCATGGCGCAACTCGCCGAATCCGGTTCGAACCCCGACGTCGACCTGCTCTACGACATCAATGGCCTGGCCAAGCACACGCCGCACTGGGCCGACCGGATCATGGAGTTCGTCGGCGAGTGGGGTCTCCTGCTCGCGATGGTCCTCCTGGTCGTGTGGTGCTGGTCGACCGTGCGGCGGCGGGGCGGATCAGACGCGGCGGCGACCGTGGCCGCACTCGTCTGGACCCCGCTCGCGGCCGGTGTCGCCCTCCTCGTGAACGTCCCGATAAGGGGTTTCGTGGAGCGCCCGCGCCCCTTCGTGGACCACCAGGGTCTCGACGTCCTCGTGGGCGGCAAGACCGACTTCTCCTTCGTCAGCGACCACGCGACGATCACCATGGCGATGGGTGTCGGACTCTTCGTCGCGCACCGGAGGTTCGGGCTCGCCGGGATCGCGCTGGCGTTGCTCGAAGGGTTCTGCCGGGTCTTCATGGGCGTGCACTACCCGACGGACGTCATCGGCGGATTCGCGCTCGGCACGGCCGTCGTCCTGCTGCTGTCGCCGCTCGCCATGGCCCTGCTCACCCCGGTCATGAAGGCCGTCGAGACGGCACCGCGCGCGGGCCGGCTGATCCGGTCGCGCGGCGCCGCACCCGCCGGGCGGGAGACGCTGATCCCGGGGGCGCGGGCCGAGCACACGGAGGAACGGGACCTCGCCGCGTAGCGCAGCGCGCCGGGCCGCCATGGTGTAGCGCCGCGTGGGCCGGGCCGCCACGGCGTAGTGCCGCGCGGGCCGGGTCGCCATGCCCGCGCGGCGGCCCGTGGCACCCTCAGAGCGCCTGGGGGAACGAGAAGAAGCGGTTCGGGTCGTACTGGTGCTTCAGGGCCGTGAGCCGGGTGGCCGCGTCCCCGTAGTACGCCTTGCGCCAGTCGGTCAGCGTCGCGTCGGTGTAGTTCTGGTAGGCCGCGCCCGAGGCGTACCGGGTCATCGCGTTGTGGGCGCCCGTCAGCCAGGACTGGGCGGTGCCGCCGGAGGTGCCCGCCCGCCAGGAGACGATGTACTGGGCGAGCATGCGCGAGCGACGGTGCACGAACGCGGTGGACGTGGGCGCGACACGGTTGACGGCGCCGCCCAGCGCGGTGAGCGCGATGCTGCCGGCGCCGCCGCGCACCGCGGAGATCTGGTTCAGGAGGGTCTGGACGCCGGCCGCCGAGATGGACCGGTCGAAGAAGTCCGAACGGGCCGCGTACGTCTCACGGCCGAGGGCGCCCTGCGGGCTGCGGCCCGGAGTCGACCCCGGCAGATGGCACTGGGCGTCGGCGGAGAACGACGAGCAGCCCGCGTACACCTCCATCGACTCCTCGTACGAGCGCCGCTTGAGGGAGACGCTGCGCGCGGGAGAGCCGATCCGGTCCGCGAGCCGGTCCACCGCGTTCTGGAGTTCGCCGTAGGTGCCGAGGGAGAAGGCGGCGATGGAGACGGTGGGCGTGCCGCCGGCCGCGTTGGCCAGGTGGCAGGACGACCAGATCTCGTCCGGCTGGCTCGGGCCCCACTCCTGCCAGGCCTTCACCACCGCCGCGGCCTTGGCCCACGGCCAGGTCATGTACGCCGAGACGCCCTGCGGCGCGGGGTGGGTCTTGAACCGGAGCTCGGTGACGACGCCGAAGTTGCCGTTGCCGGCGCCGCGCAGCGCCCAGAACAGGTCCTTGTTCTCGGTCGCGTTCGCGGTGAGCTGCTTGCCGTCGGCGGTGATCAGCGTCGCCTGGGTGAGGCTGTCGCAGGTCAGTCCGTATGCCCGTGACACGACGCCGTGGCCGCCGCCCAGGGTCAGGCCGGAGACGCCGACGGTGGGGCAGGAGCCGGCGGGGATGGTGACGCCCTTCGCGGCCAGCGCGCGGTAGACGTCGATCAGCTTGGAACCGGCGCCGACGACCGCCTCGTTCGCCGAGGCGCGGATCTTGTTCAGCTTGGAGACGTCGATGATCAGGCGGCCGTCGCCGGAGGACCAACCCGCGTAGGAGTGGCCGCCGTTGCGGATCGAGACCTTCACGCCGTGGGCGCGGGCGTAGTCCATCGTCGTGCGGATGTCGTCGGCGTGCGCGACGTAGGCGACGGCGGCGGGCTTCAGGTTGTCGAAGCGCGTGTTGTAGAGCTGGTGGGCGGCGGTCCAGCTCCGGTCGCCGGGGCGGATCAGGGCGCCGTCCAGTTGGTGGGAGAGCGCGGTCCAGTTGGCGGCCGCCCTGTTGGCCGCGGTCGCCGTGCGTATGCCGGTGGTGTCGGCCGCGCCGCCCGTGGCGCTCGGGGACCCGGCCTTGCCGTCGGCGTGCGCGCCGCCCTTGTCGCTGCCGCTGCAGGCGGACGTCGCCGCCGCCGCGAGGACGGCGGTGGTTCCGCCGATGAACGAACGCCGTTGCATGTGTGCCTCCCGTGGGTTCCGTGGAACGAGACGGGCCCCCGGGCCCGGGGGTTCCGCGCGGCTGTGTCGCAGAACGGCTACAGCACTGCGCATCCCAGCACGTCGGTTTCCGGGCGGCTGCGGCGGGGGGTCGACTGAGACGGCTGAGACCGGTGGGGGGTCGGCGTACCGCGGTTCCGGTCCGGTGGGTGGGTCGGGGCCGTGCCGGTGCATCAGCCCGTCGCCGTTGGGTGAGGGGTGGGCGTCGGTGGCGACGGGCATCGATGTACCGGCACGGCCCCGACGGTGCGTGGCCGGCTGCGGGTGCGTCGTGGTGGCCGCGCCGACCTCTTTGCGTTCGCCCGGCTGCGGGTGCGTCGTGGTGGCCGCGCCGACCTCTTTGCGTTCGCCCGGCTGCGGGTGCGTCGTGGTGGCCGGTCCACATTTCAGCACCGGCCGGGCAGCAGGTTCAGCCCCTCCGGCGACAGTTTCAGTCCCTCCGGGGGCAGTTTCAGCCCCTCCGGCGTTTGAGGAGTGGGGGCTGGGGCGGAGCCCCAGGGGTGATGGGGGTCCCCCCTGGTCGAGCGAAGCCGAGACCTTGGGGGAGGGCAGGGGCGGAGGGGGCGAAGAGGGGCTGGGCGGCGGGAGCGTTCAGGGGGTCGTCGTCAGGGAGTGGGTCGCCGCGTCCGTGCGGGCCTGGCTCCTGGCGCGGCGGGCCGGGCCCCGCCAGCCGCAGGTGCAGCGGGCCAGGCAGAAGGGGCCTTGCTCGACCGTGGTCGTCCGGTGACCGGGAACAGGGTCCATCTCGTCCAGATGCTCCACGCCGACAACGTTACCCAAGCCAAGTGAACGGACTCCTGCCGCGTGACGGGCGCCCCCACCTGTCGTTAACCGGAACGACGGGATGGCCCGGGACGGACCGGCTGGGGGTCGGTGGACGATGGTGGCGCAGCAGCAGGAACGCGCGGCGGCCCTGATCGCGTTGGTCGCGGTGGGACTCATGGTCTGTGGCACCGGATGCTCGGGCGGCGGGGCGGCCGCGGAGGACGTCCGCAGCGGCCCCGGCACCGCCGACACGCTGCGCCGGGCGGTGGCCGCTCTGGAGCACGCCGGCAGCGCGAAGGCCACCACGTCGATGGAGATGGCCACCGGCGGGACCCGGGTCACCATCCGCGGGCAGGGCGTGTACGACTTCAGGAAGCAGACGGGGCGGCTGAAGGTGCTGCTGCCGCAGGATCCCGCGGGAGCGGCCGAGCACCGGCCGATCACCGAACTCCTCGCTCCGGGCGCTCTGTTCATGAAGAACCGGGGGGCCGGCGTGCCCGCCGACAAATGGGTGCGCGTGGAGACCGCCGGTCTCACGGACGGCAATCTCGTCACGGGCGGCGCCACCGATCCGTACGCCGCGGCCGAACTGCTGCGCGGCGCGAGGTCGGTGACGTATGTGGGGAAGACCGAGGTCGCCGGGGTCCCCGTACGGCACTATCGCGGGACCGCCGACCTCGGCACCGCCGCGCGGGACGCCTCGACGGGGCAGCGGCCGGCGCTCAGGGCGGCGGCGAGGGGGTTCGCCACCACCGCGGTGCCGTTCGACGCCTACCTCGACGACCAGGGGCGGCTGCGCAAGGTCCGGCACCGGTTCAGCTTCGTCAACGGACAGCGGAAGGGCACCGTGGCCGTCGCTTCGACGCTCCTGCTGTACGACTTCGGCAGCCCCGCGGTCGTACGGCTGCCGGATTCCTCCGACATCTACACCGGGAAGATCGCGGAGTAGTGGCTTCCGGGGAGATGGGCAAGAGCATCCGGAGCCGTAGCTTCAGAGGAGGGCTGGAAATGGCCCTTCCGTGCCATGCGCGGTGTGTAGGCCGCTCCCTACTCTAGGAAGTCGGTGACGGCAGGAAGAGGTGATGTGCGTGGCTCCGGTCGGCGGTGCGGCAGTTCAGGACCACGTGGCCCTCGCCGAGATCGACCTGTGCGGTGAGCTGATCATCGCGGCCTCGGCGGCGCGCGAGGACCGTCTCAGCCTGGAGAGCATCGACGCGGTGCTGAAAGTGGCCGAAGAGCGCGCTCCTGGGCAGCGGGGCGGGGAGGACTAGTCCTTTCCGGTCCCGTCCTGGTGGCCGAGGCGCGCACGTCGCGGATGTCACATGCGTCGTATCTCTCACGTTTCGCGTACTTCGCGGGGCCGTCGCGGCCGGCTCAGGTGCGCAGCAGGCGGCCGATCGCCTTCGTCGCTTCCTCGACCTTCGCGTCGATCTCGTCGCCGCCCTTGAGGGCCGCGTCCGCCACACAGTGACGCAGGTGCTCCTCCAGGAGCTGGAGGGCGAAGGACTGGAGGGCCTTGGTGGAGGCGGACACCTGGGTGAGTATGTCGATGCAGTAGACGTCCTCGTCGACCATCCGCTGGAGGCCCCGGATCTGGCCCTCGATGCGGCGCAGCCGCTTCAGGTGCTCGTCCTTCTGCTGGTGGTAGCCGTGGATGCCGCGGTCGTGGTCGGTCACGATCCTCTGCGGGTCACCGGAGGGCGCCGTCGCGCCGGCCTCGGTGGTCGTCATCGCGTCCTCCTGCTGGATCCGATCGGCGATCCTGTCTGAAACGCCACTTACATATACCCCTGGTGGGTATATCGTACCGAACTTTGCTGGGTATGGAGCCCTTGCCCGGCGCCGGTACCGGACCCCGTGCCGATCACTGTGCCTGATGGGCGACACTGGGTGGCGGCCCGTTAGCCGTGGCCGGATGATGCGCCTAGCATCAGCCTGACCGAACCGAAGCACCCCGAGGACCCCAACGTGCGCTTTCGTCTGACCCCCAGGGAGACGAGCTTCTACGACATGTTCTCCGCATCCGCGGACAACATCGTCACGGGCTCGAAACTCCTGATGGAACTGCTCGGGGCGGACGCTTCCGCTCGGGCCGAGATCGCAGAGCGTATGCGGGCCGCGGAACACGCTGGTGACGACGCGACACACGCGATCTTCCACCAGCTGAACTCCTCCTTCATCACGCCCTTCGACCGCGAGGACATCTACAACCTCGCCTCTTCCCTCGACGACATCATGGACTTCATGGAGGAGGCCGTCGATCTCGTCGTCCTGTACCAGGTCGAGGAACTCCCCAAGGGCGTCGAGCAGCAGATCGAGGTCCTGGCGCGTGCCGCCGAGCTGACCGCGGAGGCCATGCCCAATCTGCGGACCATGGACAACCTCACGGAGTACTGGATCGAGGTCAACCGTCTGGAGAACCAGGCCGACCAGATCCACCGCAAGCTGCTGGCCCACCTCTTCAACGGCAAGTACGACGCCATCGAGGTACTGAAGCTCAAGCAGATCGTGGACGTTCTGGAGGAAGCGGCCGACGCGTTCGAGCACGTGGCGAACACGGTGGAGACCATCGCCGTCAAGGAGTCCTGACCCGTTCATGGACACCTTTGCTTTGATCGTGACCATCGGGGTCGCGCTCGGTTTCACGTACACGAACGGCTTTCACGACTCGGCGAACGCCATCGCCACCTCTGTGTCCACGCGCGCCCTGACGCCGCGGGCCGCGCTCGCCATGGCCGCGGTGATGAACCTCGCCGGCGCATTCCTCGGCAGCGGGGTCGCCAAGACCGTCAGTGAGGGGCTGATCCAGACGCCCGAGGGCTCGAAGGGGATGGGCATCCTCTTCGCGGCGCTCGTCGGCGCGATCACCTGGAACCTGATCACCTGGTACTTCGGACTGCCGTCCTCGTCCTCGCACGCCCTGTTCGGCGGCATGGTCGGCGCGGCGCTGGCCGGTGGCACGACGGTCTACTGGAACGGGCTGCTCGACAAGGTCATCATCCCGATGTTCCTGTCGCCGGTCGTCGGTCTGCTCGTCGGCTATCTCGTGATGACCTTGATCATGTGGCTGTTCCGGCGGTCCAACCCGCACAAGACCAAGCGCGGTTTCCGTATCGCGCAGACGGTGTCCGCGGCCGGCATGGCACTCGGGCACGGTCTCCAGGACGCCCAGAAGACGATGGGTGTCGTGGTGATGGCGCTGGTCATCGCCGGTGAACAGGGGCCGAACGACCCGATTCCGGTCTGGGTGAAGATCGTCTGCGCGATGATGCTGTCGCTGGGTACGTACGCGGGCGGCTGGCGCATCATGCGGACGCTCGGACGGAAGATCATCGAGCTCGATCCGCCGCAGGGGTTCGCCGCGGAGACGACCGGCGCGTCGATCATGTTCACCACGGCCTACATCTTCAAGGCGCCGATCTCCACGACCCATGTCATCACCTCGGCGATCATGGGCGTCGGGGCGACGAAGCGGGTGAACGCCGTGCGGTGGGGTGTCGCCAAGAACATCGTCCTCGGCTGGTTCATCACCATGCCGGCTGCCGCTCTCGTGGCCGCGGCCAGTTTCTGGGTCGTGAATCTGGCGTTCTTGTAGGGGTGTGATCGCCGCCGGGGTGCCTGGCGGTGCGCGGTGCGCGGTGCGTGGGCCGGTCCTTCGGGGCCGGCCTTTTGCGTTCCCGGGGGCCGGGGGCCGGGGGCCTTGGACCCCCGTTTCCCTCCGCCTCCTCCGCCGCTACCCGTCCCGTGCCTGGGGGCTGCCGACCCCGGACCCCCGCATCGCTTGACGGCCTCGTCCTCGAACGCCGGACGGGCTGAAGATCGGCGGCCGGGCTGTCCGAACTGCTGTCCAAAGCCGGGCTCAGCGCGGGAAGACGAACGTGCCCGCCCCTCCCCGGGAGAGAATGCGAACGGGCCCGCCCCCCAGGGCGAACGCGAACGGGTCCCCGGGAAGGGAAAACGAACGGGCCCGCGCCGGGAGGGAAAACGAAGGGGCCCGCCCCCGGGAGCCAGGGGCGGGCCCTTCTCGTCCTCGCGGTGGCACCGCCATGCAGCACCGCGAGGGGTTTCGGGAGGCGGTCCGGTCAGCCGAAGCGACCGGAGATGTAGTCCTCCGTTGCCTGGACGGACGGGTTGGAGAAGATCCGCTCCGTGTCGTCGATCTCGATGAGGCGGCCGGGCTGGCCCACCGCGGAGAGGTTGAAGAACGCCGTGCGGTCGGAGACGCGCGCGGCCTGCTGCATGTTGTGCGTCACGATGACGATCGTGAAGCGCTCCTTCAGCTCACCGATCAGGTCCTCGATGGCGAGGGTGGAGATCGGGTCCAGGGCCGAGCAGGGCTCGTCCATGAGGAGGACCTGCGGCTCGACCGCGATCGCCCGCGCGATGCACAGACGCTGCTGCTGACCGCCGGACAGGCCGGACCCGGGCTTGTTCAGCCGGTCCTTGACCTCGTTCCAGAGGTTCGCGCCCTTCAGGGACCGCTCGACGATGTCGTTGAGCTCGGACTTCTTGTAGGAGCCGTTGAGCTTCAGGCCCGCCGCCACGTTGTCGAAGATCGACATGGTGGGGAAGGGGTTGGGGCGCTGGAAGACCATGCCGATGGTGCGGCGCACGGCGACGGGGTCTATGCCGTTCCCGTACAGGTCCTCGTCGTCGAGCAGCACCTTGCCCTCGACGCGGCCACCGGGGGTGACCTCGTGCATGCGGTTCAGGGTGCGCAGGAAGGTCGACTTTCCGCAGCCCGAGGGGCCGATGAAGGCCGTCACGGAGCGGGGCTCGACCGTCATGGAGATGTCTTCGATCGCCTTGTGGGCGCTGTAGTAGGCGGTCAGACCGCTTACGTCGATTCGCTTGGCCATGTCAGTCACTGCTTCTTTCGAAAGGATCGGATCGCTGATCGGCCGCGTCAGCGGCCCGTCTTGGGTGCCTTCCAGCGCGCGATGGCGCGGGCACCCATGTTGAGGATCATGACGAACAGGATGAGGGCGAGTGCCGCCGCCCAGGCCCTGTCGATGGACGGCGTGGTTCCGGCCGCGTACTGCTGGTAGATGTACAGCGGCAGTGACGCCTGCGGACCGTCGAACGGGTCGTTGTTGATGAACCCGGTGCCCCACACCAGCAGCAGCATCGGAGCGGTCTCACCGGTGATGCGCGCGACGGCGAGCATCACGCCCGTGGTGATGCCGCCGATGGACGTCGGCAGGACCACCTTGAGGATGGTGCGCCACTTCGGGATGCCGAGCGCGAGGGAGGCCTCGCGCAGCTCGTTCGGGACGAGCTTGAGCATCTCCTCGGTGGAGCGGACCACCACGGGCATCATCAGGATCGACAGGGCCATCGCGCCGGCGAAGCCGGAGTAGCCCATGTCCAGGATCAGGATCCAGAAGCTGAGGATGAACAGACCGGCGACGATCGACGGGATACCCGCCATGACGTCGACGAAGAAGGTGACGGCCTTGGCGAGCTTGCCGCTGCCGTACTCGACGAGGTAGATCGCGGTGAGCACACCGATCGGCACGGCGATGAGCGAGGCGATGCCCACCTGCTCCAGGGTGCCGATGATCGCGTGGTAGATACCGCCGCCGGTCTCGGCGTCGGCGACCACGCCCATGGAGTGGCTCAGGAAGTAGGGGTCGAAGGCCTTGACACCGCGCTTGACCGTCTCCCAGATCAGGGAGACGAGCGGGACGACGGCGACGATGAAGCAGACCCAGACCAGGCTGGTGGCGACCCGGTCCTTGGCCTGGCGGCGGCCCTCGACGCGCGTGGCGACGACGTACGTACCGAGGACGAAGAGGATCGCGGCGATCAGGCCCCACTGGACCTTGCTGTCGAGGCCGGCGGCGAAGGAGATGCCCACTCCGACCGCGATGGATCCCGCGGCGAGTGCCCACGGGGACCACTTGGGAAGGCTGCCGCCGCGCAGGGAGCTGGCGTGCTTGCGGGTGACCGGTGCGTTGCTCATGCGTTGGCCCCCGAGTACTCCTTGCGGCGGTTGATGATGATGCGTGCCGCGCCGTTGACCAGCAGGGTGATCACGAACAGGACCAGACCCGAGGCGATCAGGGCGTCCTGGCCGAACGGGTTGGCCTCGTTGAACTTGGCCGCGATGTTCTGCGCGAACGTGCCGCCGCCGGGATCGAGCAGGCTGGCCTGGATGTCGAAGCTCGGGGACAGCACGGTGGCGACGGCCATCGTCTCGCCGAGCGCGCGGCCGAGGCCGAGCATCGAGGCGGAGATCACGCCGGAGCGGCCGAAGGGCAGCACCGACATGCGGATGACCTCCCAGCGCGTGGCGCCGAGAGCGAGTGCGGCTTCCTGGTGCATCTGCGGAGCCTGGCGGAAGACCTCACGGCTCACGTTCGTGATGATCGGAAGGATCATGATCGCGAGCAGGATGCCGACGGTGAGCATGGAGCGGGGCGCTCCGTCCTGCCAGGTGAAGATGCCGGTCCAGCCGAAGTAGGTGTCGAGCCAGCCGAACAGCCCGATCATGTGCGGTACGAGGACGATGGCGCCCCAGAGGCCGTACACGATGGAGGGGACGGCGGCGAGCAGGTCGATCACGTACGCGATGGGTCCGCCGAGCTTGCGCGGCGCGTAGTGCGTGATGAACAGGGCGATACCGACCGCGACCGGGACCGCGAGGGCCATGGCGATGATCGCGGAGACCACCGTGCCGAAGGCCAGCACCGCGATGCCGAAGACCGGCGGCACCAGGTTGGGGTTCCACTCGAAGGTGGTGAGGAAGTTGCCCTCGTTCTTGCTGAGCGCGAGGGAGGCGCGGTAGGTGAGGAAGACCGCGATGGCGGCCATGATCACCAGGAGGAGGATGCCGGAACCGCGGGAGAGTGCGAGGAAGGCGCGGTCTCCGGCGCGGGTGGCACCGCGGGCGGCGCGCTTGCGCGTGGCGCCCGAAGATCGTGGGGTGGGGGGAGGTGCTTCAGTGCTCTGTGTCGATATGTCCATCATGAGTCTCCGGTCTGCGGAGCCGGTTCGAGTACCGGCTCCAGGCGGCGGTGCACCGGACGGTGCGGCCCGCCTCGGCGAGGCGGGCCGCACACTCGGGTCAGCTCAGGTTCGAGACGGTGCTGCGAACCTTGGTGATGATCTCGGCGGGGATCGGGGCGTACTGGGCGGCGGTGAGCTGGTTCTGGCCGTCCTCGCTCGCGATGTAGGTGAGGAACGCCTTCGTGGCGGCCAGGGTGTCGGCCTTGTTGCCCTTCTCGCAGACGATCTCGTAGGTGACGAGCGTGAGCGGGTAGGCGCCCTCGGCGGTCGGCTTGTAGTTCAGCTCGAGCGCCAGGTCGTTGCCCGTGCCGACGACCTTGGCGGTGGAGATGGCCTTGGTGGCGTTCTCGACGGAGGCCTTGACCGGGGTGGCCGCGTCCGTCTTGAGGTCGACGGTCTTGATGCCGTCAGCGGCGTAGGAGAGCTCGAAGTACGAGATCGCGCCGGGGGTCTGCTTCACCTGCTGGGCGAGGCCGGAGGAACCCTGGGCGGACTGGCCGCCCTTCGCCTGCCACGCCTTGCCGCCGGAGTACTTCCAGTCGGACGGGGCGGTGGCCTTGAGGTACTTGGTGAAGTTGTCCGTGGTGCCGGACTCGTCCGAGCGGTGGAACGCCTGGATCTTGGTGCTGGGAAGCTTCGCGTCGGGGTTCAGCTTCTTGATGGCCGCGTCGTCCCACGTCGTGATCTTGCCGTCGAAGATCTTGCCAATCGTCGCGGCGTCCAGGACGAGGTTGTCGACACCGTCGACGTTGTAGCCGAGCGCGATGGGGCCACCGACCATGGGCAGGTCGACCGCGGCGTTGTTGTTGCAGACCTTCTTGGCGGCCGTGGCCTCTTCGGGCTTGAGCGGCGAGTCCGAACCGGCGAACGCGGTCTGGCCCTGCGTGAACGCGGTGACGCCGGCGCCCGAACCGGTCGGGTTGTAGTTGATCTGGACGTTCTTGCAGGCGGCCGTGAAGGCCTTGACCCAGGCGTCGATCGCGTTCTTCTGCGCGGAGGAGCCGGAGGCCTGCAGCTGACCCTTGGCGTCGTCACACTTGATGGCGCTGTTGTTGCTGGCCGAGGCCGAGCTGCCGCCACCGGTGGTGTTGCCGGTGTCGTCAGAACCGCACGCCGTGAGGGCCAGGGCGCCGGAGACGGCGAGAGCACCGAGGGTGAGGGCACGCCGGTTCATGCGCTGAAGCTTCACTTCGGGAGTTCCTTCCAGGAGCCGCCGTCAGGTGGCGGCGTGCGATGTCTGTGTACTGCGGTCCGTAGCGATGGGATGAGTTGGCCCTGGGGCTTCCTTCGCACCGCGTAAGGCCGAAATTAAGCAGATCAGGTGAAGGCGCCGAAGGCCGTAAGTGAACGGGGGGTGAACCCCTGACGGCGGTGCGGTGAGGTCACGGAACGCTCACGTCGAGGACACGGCTGTGTCCCGGCTGAGGGGGCCGGAAGGGAAACTCCAGGTAACCGAACGGGTGCGGTCGTGACGCGTGACGCCCATGTTCCCGTCATAGCTCATTCGCCCCGATTTCCTCATGAGCAACAGCGAAGGGCGCGCTCACTACGGTGAGTGGCCGCCATCGGCTCCCCAGGCTCGATTTCGCGCATGGTCGTGCGCCGCGCCGAAAGCCGGGGCGGCGCCTCTCCTCTCCAGGGGAACACGTCAGGCCGGACGCAGCGCGTCCAGCAGCGCGTCGACCAGATCGCGGTCGCGCGGCTGGGTGAGGCGGTGCCGTGCGGCGGTGGGGGAGAGCCAGAGCACGCGGTCGACCTCGTCGTTCGGGGCGAAGCGGCCGTCGGCCGCCTCGGCGGCCCAGTAGCGGACTTCCTTGGGGCGCTCGCCGACGGCATAGCGGAGGGTGGGAAGCACGGCACCGGGGACGGCGTCGTAACCCGTCTCCTCCTCGACCTCGCGCAGCGCGCCGGTCAGGAATGCCTCGCCCCGTTTCAGCTTGCCCTTCGGGTGCGACCAGTCGTCGTACTTGGGCCGGTGGACGAGGCAGATCTCCAGCGCTGAGTCGACCGGGGAGCGGCGCCACAGGACGCAGCCCGCCGCGTGAATCGTGTCGTCGGCCATGGGGCCTCCCTCAGAGGGTGCGTACGGCTTCCTTCTGCCAGGCCTGCTGGAAGGCGAACCGTGCCGCCTCCACCTCGTGGCGCTGGTCGGCGTGCAGTACACCGAGCGCGTACGCCGTCGCCGGCGCGATGCGCGGAGTGCGTGCCGCCGCGGCGGCGGCGGAGGCCGCCTCCGCCGCGTCCCGGTGCCTGTTCAGCGCCTTGCCCGCGCCGAGCAGGCGTACGTCGACGGGGCACTCGCCCCGGTGCAGCACCTCACCGGCGTAGCGGTGCAGCCGCAGCAGCAGCCGGACCTGGTGCCAGGGCGCGTCCTGCGGCTGGGGAGCGGTGTCGGCGGAGAGGCCGTGCACGAGAGCTTCCGCGTTGTAGGGACGGCCCGCGACGACCAGCGGCAGCGCGCTGACGGCGTCGGCCAGCCGTTCCTGGGCCGCGGCGGCCAGCGGACGCAGATCGGCGGTGTCCGCGGCCGGGGCCAGCGGGACCTCGCTGGCCAGCACGGCGACGCTGTCGGCGACGGCGTGGAAGCGGGAGGAACCCAGTGCCTGGAGGGCCGCCGAGTGGGCGCGGGTGCGGGCGAGCGTGAGCTGGCGGTCGAGGAGCGCGCCCGCCTTCGCGGCGCCGACGGTGAGACTGCCGGCCTTGGAGGCCGCGGCCGGGCCCCGGCCGGCCTGGCCGGGCACGGCGGCCGTGCCGGACAGCCGGTTCAGCGCGCCGATCAGCCGCTCCAGGCGTGCGGCATAGGCGTGTTCGCGCGCCAAGGTGCCCGAGAGCCAGGCCAGTTCGGGACGCATCCCCTCCGACCAGTCCGCGTCGAGGAGCGGCCGGAAAGTGTGCAGGCTGCCGCTGATGCGGCGCGCGGAGTGGCGCAGGGAGCGCGCCGCGTCGCCGGGCTCCCCTCCGGCACTCACCGCGCCACCGGTTTCCCGGTGCTGGCGCAGCGAGCGCAGGAATTCCGTGGCCTGGGCCCGCAGATAGCCCGCCAGGACGTCACCGATCGGCGTGTCTCCCCCGTCGAGGGGGGCCGTCTCGGCCACGGAGCTGGTGGGGGGATCAAGGTGCTGCTGTGCCACGCCGGCGCCTCCGGGCGTCTATGAGCATCTCCTGGACGTTCCGCAGGGGCTGTCCCTCCGCGTCGGTCGCGTGGCGGATCCACTCGCCGTCGGGGCCGAGGTGCCAGGAGGCCGTGGTGTCGGACATGCCGGTCTCCAGCAGCCGGTTGAGGGCTGCGCGGTGAGCCGGGTCGGTGACCCTGACCAGGGCCTCGATCCGCCGGTCGAGGTTGCGGTGCATCATGTCGGCGCTGCCGATCCACACCTCGGGTTCGCCTCCGTTGCCGAAGGTGAAGACCCGGGAGTGCTCCAGGAAGCGGCCGAGTACGGAGCGGACCCGTATGTTCTCGGACAGGTCCGGGACGCCGGGGCGGACGGCGCATATCCCGCGCACCCAGACGTCGACCGGCACGCCGGCCTGGGAGGCGCGGTACAGCGCGTCGATGAGTGCCTCGTCCACCATCGAGTTGACCTTGATGCGGACGAAGGCGGGGCGCCCGGCCTTGTGGTGCTGTACTTCCTTGTTGATCCGCGCGACCAGGCCGTCGCGCAGCGACTTGGGTGCGACGAGCAGACGGCGGTAGGTCTCACGGCGCGAGTAGCCCGAGAGCCGGTTGAACAGGTCGGAGAGGTCCGCGCCGACCTGGGCATCGGCGGTGAGCAGTCCGAGGTCCTCGTACAGCCGGGCGGTCTTCGGGTGGTAGTTGCCGGTGCCGACGTGGCAGTAGCGGCGCAGGGTCTCGCCCTCCTGCCGGACCACGAGCGACAGCTTGCAGTGGGTCTTCAGGCCGACGAGGCCGTACACGACGTGGCAGCCGGCCTCTTCGAGCTTGCGGGCCCACTTGATGTTCGCCTGCTCGTCGAAGCGTGCCTTGATCTCGACCAGGACGAGGACCTGCTTGCCCGACTCGGCCGCGTCTATCAGCGCGTCCACGATCGGCGAGTCGCCGGAGGTGCGGTAGAGCGTCTGCTTGATGGCCAGCACGTCCGGGTCGGCGGCGGCCTGTTCCAGGAAGGCCTGCACCGAGGTGGAGAAGGAGTCGTACGGGTGGTGCAGCAGGACGTCGCGCTCGCGCAGCGCGGCGAAGATGTCGGGCGGTGACGCCGACTCGACCTCGGCGAGATCGCGGTGGGTGCCCGCGATGAACTTGGGGTACTTCAGCTCGGGCCGGTCCAGGGAACCGATGCCGAAGAGGCCGGTGAGGTCCAGCGGGCCCGGCAGCGGGTACACCTCGGCCTCGGAGATCTTCAGTTCGCGTACGAGGAGGTCTAGGACGTAGCGGTCGATGGACTCCTCGACCTCCAGGCGCACCGGCGGGCCGAAGCGGCGCCGCATGAGCTCCTTCTCCAGGGCCTGCAGGAGGTTCTCGGCGTCGTCCTCCTCGACCTCCAGGTCCTCGTTGCGGGTGAGCCGGAAGGTGTGGTGCTCGAGCACCTCCATGCCCGGGAAGAGCTCCTCCAGGTGGGCCGCGATCACGTCCTCGATGGGGACGTAGCGGTTCGGGGAGGCCTCCAGGAAGCGGGAGAGCAGCGGCGGAACCTTGACGCGCGCGAAGTGGCGGTGGCCGCTGACCGGGTTCCGTACGACGACGGCGAGGTTCAGGGACAGGCCGGAGATGTACGGGAAGGGGTGCGCGGGGTCGACCGCCAGCGGGGTCAGGACCGGGAAGATCTGGTGCCGGAAGAGAGTGAACAGGCGGGCCTGCTCCTTCTCGGTCAGCTCGCTCCAGCGGACGAGGTGGACGCCCTCCTCCGCGAGCGCGGGGGCGACGTCCTCCTGGTAGCAGGCCGCGTGGCGGGCCATGAGTTCGCGGGAGCGGGACCAGATCATCTCCAGGACCTCGCGGGGCTGGAGGCCCGAGGCGGACTTGGTGGCGACACCGGTGGCGATGCGGCGCTTGAGGCCGGCCACCCGGACCATGAAGAACTCGTCCAGGTTGCTGGCGAAGATCGCCAGGAAGTTGGCGCGCTCCAGCAGCGGTGTGTTCGGGTCCTCCGCGAGTTCCAGAACGCGCTCGTTGAACGCGAGCCAGCTTCGCTCGCGGTCCAGGAAGCGGCCCTGCGGCAGCATGATCCCGTCCTGCTCCAGGTCCTCGTACGCGTCGAGGTCGGCGTCCAGATCGGGCTCCAGGTCGGACACGTTCGCCGCGACGGTGTGCGGACGGTGGGCGGCGATGGAGCCGACGGAGGGCTGCGGGTGCTGCACGGGTGCCTGGGCGCTTCGCTGGTTCATGGACCCATTCTTCCGTGCCGGAGGCGAGACCGGCGCGTCGGAGAGGGCGGGCGTCAGCGCGGTGATGCGGAGATTCCCGTTCCGCTTCGCTGGCGTACGCTGACTCCGTGTCGACGGTGAAGGCTCGTTCTCCGGCGCGGGAGAAGGCTCGGGCACGACGGGCTGCATTGCTCGAGCGTCGCAAGGTCACCTGAATCGATGGTTACGGCGACATGACGTGCGGGATATCTGGGGGAGGCTCCCGGACGTCTGCATGTCCGGGAGCCGTGTGTACACACCCCACCCGCGTCGCGTGCGCGTCCGCCGGTGCTACCGCCGGTTACGAATGCCGTCGGCGCAGCAGGGCGAAGGCCGCGGCGGCCGCGAGCCCCGCGACGGCCAGGAGCAGGCCGCTCTCCACGAGCTGGAGGGGCCAGAAATGGGACTCCGGCTGATAGATCGTCCAGAAATCGGTCAGCTCCGTCCCCTTCACACACGTCCCGAGGGCGGCGGCGCTGTCGGTTCCGACGCAGGCCATGCTGGTCGTCAGCCGCTCGCCGGCGCCGGTGACGGCACCGTGTTCGAGGATCAGGGCGCCGTGGGGGAACCGGAGTGCGGCCAGACCGGTGGTCGTCTCGGCGGGCCACAGGCTCATCCGGAACCCGTCCAGCACCTCGTGCAGGACGTATGCCACGGCGAGGGCGGCCGCGGCGGCGGGCAGGGCCCTGCGCAGGACCAGGCCCGCGAGCGCGCCGAGGGCGAGGCCCGCGAGGGCGTAGGCGACGGCCACCGGCCCGGAGGAGATGAAGACGTTCGTGTTGAACCAGCCGCCGGACAGGTCCCCGTTCCCGGCACGGCGGGTCCAGTTGCCGAGCAGGACCGAGAGCGTGGTGCCCGCCGTCAGCAGGACCGCCGGGACGGCGAGCCTGGTGGCGAGCCAGCGCGCGGGGGTGACGGACTGGGTCCACGCCAGCCGCGCCGTGCCGCTCTCCAGCTCACGGCCGGTCAGCGCGGCGCCCGCCCAGACCGCGACCGCGTACATCTGAAACGTGACGCAGGCGGAGACCAGGGCGAGGCCGTAGGCGTAGATCTTGTCCGCCGCGGTCTCCCGGATGATTCCGCAGTCCATCGGGAACGGGTCCGACGCGTCGCAGTCGCCGACGGCAGCGCGGGCGTCGGGGCCGATGGCGTGCATCCAGATCAGGGCCGCCACGGCGGCGAGCAGTGCGGCGCCCCAGACGTACAGGGCCGTGCGGTGTAGGCGCAGCACGGTCCAGGTCAGACCGGACGGGCGGTACGGGGCCGGGCGGGACGGGCGTCGGCCGGTCAGGGTGCTCATGAGGTCGACCGCTTCCGCAGGACGGCGAAGGCGGCGGCGACCAGGATCGCGGTGGCGGCCAGCAGGACGCCGGTCTCCAGGAGCTGGCGGGGCCAGTAGTCGGGCGAGGGGAGGTACTCGCGGGTGAAGCCGACGACATGGTGCCGGGCCAGACAGGGGCGGCTGAGGTAGCAGCCCGGGTCGGGGATCTCCGCGCCCGTGGAGGTGATCGCCCGGCTCCGGACGGACAGGTCGGGCTGCTGGTAACTGCCCTGGAAGGGCCAGGAGTTGGCGCGGAACATGATGACCGCGTACTGGGCGAGACCGGCGACCGCGATGGCGGGCAGGGTGCGGCGCAGTGCGAGACCGGCGAAGGCGCCGACGGCCAGGCCGAGGAGCGGGGCGGCGACGGTGGCCGGGCCGATGGCGAAGTACACGGCCCGCGGTTCGATGCCGGCCAGCAGGAGGTTGCCGTGGGCGTCCCACAGCATCCGGTAGAGGACGACCAGCAGGCCGGTGCCGACGGTGACGAACAGCGCGGGCACCGCCAGTTTGGCGGCGAGCCAGCGGGCCGGGGTGACGGACTGGGTCCAGGCCAGGCGCGCGGTGCCGTTCTCCAGCTCGCGGGCGGTCAGTGAGCCGCCCGCGAAGACGGCGACGGCGAACGAGGCGATGTTCAGGAGGGAGACCGGGTCCTGGAAGAGGTCGTTGTAGGTGCCGGAGAAGGGCGAGCCCAGGATCCCGCCGGACCAGGCGTCCTCTTGCACACCCGCGTAGCCGAGCGTGTCGAGCAGATGCTGCGTGTGGGCGGCGCCGGGGCCGTACAGCCACAGGAGCAGCCCGGCGGTGAGGACGACGAAGCCGGTCCAGATCCACAGTGCGGTGCGGTGCAGCCGCAGGACCGTCCAGACCAGGCCGCGCGGCGCGGGCAGGGTACGGCGTGCGGGGGCCGTCGGGGTGATGGCGCTCATCGGGTCACCGCCGCGGGGGCCGCGGTCGTGCCGGGGGTGAGCAGCGAGGGGGCTTCGGGGGAGCGCAGATGGGCGAGGACGAGTTCCTCCAGGGAGGGGCGTTCGGCGTCCCAGCGTTCGTCCACCGGTCCGTCGTTGCGTATCAGGGCGGTGAGACCGCGGCCGGCGGCACGGGACTCGACGACGAGGTGCGGGGCGAGGTCGGCGGGGGTGCCGCGTCCGGTGACCAGGGTGTGCGCGAGGAGCAGGTCGTCCAGGCCGCCGCCGAGCCGGATGCGTCCGCCGCCCAGGAGCAGCAGGTGGTCGCAGGCGTCGGCCAGTTCGGTGACGATGTGCGAGGACATCAGCACGGTGGTGCCGTGTTCGGCGGCGTCCGCCATGAGGGTGCCGAGCAGTTCGTGGCGGGCCAGCGGGTCCAGGTCGGCCATCGGTTCGTCCAGCAGCATCAGTTCGGGCCGCTTGCCCAGCGCGAGGGCCAGTGCCACGCGGGTCCGCTGGCCGCCGGACAGCGTCCGGACCTTGGTGCCCGGGTCGAGCGAGCCCTGCTCCACGATCGAGGCGGCGTGCGCGGCGTCCCAGCGGGCCGGGTTGAGTTCGGCGCCCAGGCGCAGCGTCTCGGCGATCGTGAGCTGGGGGTGCAGGGGCTTGTCCTGGGCGAGGTAGGCGATGCGTTCGCGGGCCTCGGCCGGGCCGGTGCCGAGCACGGTGACGGTGCCGGCGGCGGGGCGCAGCAGCCCGGCCAGGGTCGCCAGCAGTGTCGACTTGCCCGCGCCGTTGGGGCCGACGAGCGCGCTGACGCGCCCGGCCGGGAGGCGGAAGGAGCAGTCGTCCAGGGCCGCGGCGGCGCGCCTGCCGTGGCGCACGGTGAGACCGCGCGCCTCGACGGCGACGGTGGATCGGGTGGTGCTGGTGGAACTCACTGGTCCCCCTTCGGGAAATGTGTGTCCAGTACGGAGCCGAACAGCGCCGCCACGTCCTCGCGGTCGAGGCCGGCGGCGCGGGCGCTGCGGGCCCAGGCCTCCAGCTCCTCGCGCAGGGGCGAGTCCGCGGGGGCGGCGCCGAGCGTCCTGCGGACGAAGGTGCCGAGACCGCGTCTGGCCTCGACCAGTCCCTCGCGCTCCAGTTCGCGGTAGGCCTTCAGGACGGTGTTCGGATTGATCGCGGTGGCTTCCACGACCTCGCGGGCCGTGGGGAGCTTGTCGCCCGGTTCGAGGAGGCCGAGCCGGAGCGCCTGCTTCGTCTGCTGGACGATCTGGAGGTAGGTGGCGACGCCGCTGCGCCGGTCGATGCGGTACGCGACCACTCGGACAACCACCCTTTCACTAATTGAGTAGTGAAAGGGTGGTGCAAGGTGGGGGCCGTCGTCAAGTTCCGGGCCCGCGGGGCGTGTCGCTCCGGCCGTGGATCAGGGTGTTCACCAGGCACGCGAAGGCTTTCGAAAATTTCCTGCCGATGCGTGAACCGATCGGCGGGGCTCGTCCGATGAGGGGATGTGAGGGAAACGAGAAGCGACGGAGAGCTGCTGCGGGCCATCGCGGCGGACGGGGACCGTCGCGCCTTCGAAGAGCTGTACCGGCGGTACGCGCCATGGCTGACCGCGCGGCTGCGCGGCCGGTGCGCCGACGCCGGGATCGTCGACGACGTCGTCCAGGAGACCTTCCTCGCCGTGTGGCGCGGCACCGCCCGCTACCGCGAGGAGGGCGACCCGGCCGGCTGGCTGTGGCGCATCGGCTCCCGGCGCCTCGTCGACTCGATGCGCGGGGACGGCGCGCGCGGCCGGCTCCGCAACGCGCTGGCCCGCCTCCGGCACCGCGACGAGGTCTCCGCGGAGGAGCGCGTGCTGGCGGGCGTCGAACACGGTGACCTGGCGGGCGCGCTGACCAGACTCTCGCCCGAACTCCGGGCGGTGCTCCAGGCCACCGTGATCGACGGACTCAGCACCAGGGAAGCGGCCGTCCTGCTCGGTATCCCGCCGGGCACGGTCAAGACGCGGGCACTGCGTGCGCGCAAGCAGTTGCGGGAGGCGTTGGCATGAGCGACGACCGTCATGGAAGCGATGGCATGGAGATGACCGGTGACAGCCGTACGACCTGGCATGTGCCGGAGGACGACATCCGGGCCTATGCGCGCGGCGAGCTGGCGGCGCCCCGTCTGTGGTCCGCCGACACCCACCTCGCCGCGTGCGAGCGGTGCCGGGGGACGCTGGCCGCGATCAGCGACCCGGTCGCCCTGGACGCCGGATGGGAGCGGCTCGACGCCGAACTCGACGCCCCGCGGCCGGGTCCGGTGGAGTGGCTGCTCGTCCGGCTCGGCGTCGCCGACCACACCGCACGGCTGCTGGCCGCCTCCCCCGCCCTGCGCCGCTCCTGGCTGGGCGCGATCGGCGCCCTCCTGGTCATGACCGTGGTCGCGGCCGACGCGGTGCGGGCCGGGGCCACGCCCATCCTCTTCCTGGCCCTCGCGCCCCTGCTCCCGCTCGCCGGGGTCGCGGTGTCCTACGGTCCCGGGATCGACCCGACGTACGAGATGGCGGTGGTCTCACCGCTGCACGGCTTCCGGCTCCTGATGATCCGCACGGTCGCGGTCCTGACCGTGTGCCTGGGGTTCAGCGGCCTCGCCACACTCGCCCTCCCCTCATACGGACTGCACGCCCTGGCCTGGCTGCTGCCCGCCCTCGCCCTCACCGCGACCGGACTCGCGCTCACCTCCCGGCTCGGTCCCGTCCTCGCCCCCTGCCTGGTCGGCGGCGGCTGGGTCGCCCTGCTGGTCGCGGCCCGGGCGACCACGGAACCCGACACCACGCTCGCCCCGTTCACCGCGGCCGGGCAGGGCGTCTCCGGGGCCGTCGCGGCACTGGCCGCCGTACTCCTCTATCTCGCCCGGGACCGGTTCGACGCGTCGCGCCTCCCGTTCACCGACTTCACCGACAGGAACGCAGCATGATTCCCACCGTCTCCGCCTCCGGGCTGAGCCTCCGCTTCGGCGGGACGCTCGCGCTCGACGACGTCTCCCTGCGCCTCCGGCAAGGAGTCACCGGACTCCTCGGCCCCAACGGCGCCGGAAAGACCACCCTGTTGCGGGTGCTCGCCACCGCCGTGCCCGCCGACCGGGGCTCCTTCACCGTCCTCGGCCACGACCCGGCCGGCACCGCCGGACGCCTGGACGTGCGGCGCGCGCTGGGCTACCTCCCGCAGACCCCCGGATTCCACCAGGACTTCTCGGCCTTCGAGTTCGTCGACTACGTGGCCATCCTCAAGGAGCTCACCGACCGCGGGGCCCGGCACCGCGAGGTCCGCCGCGTCCTGGACTCCGTCGGTCTGTCCGACGTGCGCGCCAAGCGCATCAAGCGGCTCTCCGGCGGCATGCGCCAACGGGTCGCGCTCGCCGCCGCCCTGGTCGGCGACCCCGGATTCCTCGTCCTGGACGAACCGACCGTCGGGCTCGACCCCGAACAGCGCATGCGCTTCAGGGAACTGATCGCACAGGCGGGAGAAGGACGCACCGTCCTGCTCTCCACCCACCAGACCGAGGACGTCGCGATGCTCTGCCACCGCGTGATCGTCATGGACGCGGGCCGCATCCGCTTCGAGGGCACCCCCGCGGAGCTGACCGAGCGGGCGGCCGGCCGCGTGTGGAGCAGCACGGAACGCGACCCGTCGGCCCTGGCCGGATGGCGCACGGGCACGGGCGCCTTCCGTAACGTCGGCGATCCGCCCGAGGGCGCCGACCTCCTCGAACCGACGCTGGAGGACGGCTACTTGCTCACGCTCGACGCCCGGACCGCGGAGGTGGCGGCATGAGCACCACCACGGACACGGTCACGCGGACGGCTCCCACGGGGGTGGAGCCGCCTGCCCGGGGCCGGGAATCCAGGTCCGCCGCGGTCCTGGCCCTCGCCCGCTTCGAAGCACGCGAACTGCTGCTGCAGATCCCGGTCCTGCTCTTCCTCGCGCTGTATGTCGGTTATGCCGGCTGGAGGTTGTTCTTCGGGGGTGACGGCATGGACGACTTCCCGGTCCTCCAGGACACCGACAGGGCCACCCAGTCGACACCCATGCTGCTGGCCGTCGCCGTGTTCAGCTGCGCCAACCGCGCCGTGCTGCGGTCCCGTCGGCAGTCCACCGACCAGCACTTCGACATCCTGCCCATGGAAGCCTGGCGGCGTACGGTGGCGCACGCGCTGTCGGTCCTGCCCGTCGGCGCGATCACGGCGTTCGTCGTCGGCTTCCAGTACACCTGGGCGGCGCTGAAGCCGGGCGCCGTCGGTCACGGTTCACCCGCCGAACTGGTCGTGGGCCCGCTGATGGTCCTGCTGGCCGGAGTCCTCGGTGTCCTGCTCGCCCGGGTGATACCGGTCGGGTTCGCCGCCCCGCCCTTCGTGATCGGCGCGTTCGTCCTCACCACCCTGGTCTCCGCGGCCACCCAGGGAAAGCACTGGGTGAGCTGGCTCGGACCGGTCGTCTCGGAAGAGGGCGCCGACCCCTTCCCCTCCGAACTGCTCGGCCGCCCGGCCGCCTGGCACGCGCTCTATCTGACGGGCCTCGTGGTCCTGCTGCTCTGCGTCGCCGTGCTGGTGAGCGGCGGCCGGACGAGGCTGGTCACGTCGGTGACCGCTCTCGCCCTCGCCGCGACGGCCGTCGGCGTGGCCGGACAGTCCCCGGGCGAGCCGGCCTCGCTGATCGCGGCCCGCACCAAGGCGTCCGTGAGCCCGCAGAAGGAACAGACCTGTGTACGGCACGGACGGTCCACGTACTGCGCCTTCCCGGAATGGACCGGCCGTACCGCCGACTGGGCCGAGGCGGTCGACCGCATCCAGTCCCGCGCGGGCGGTTCCGCCGGAGGTGAGCGGTTGACCGTGCGCCAGAGGATCGACGCCCGCTACGGCCTTCAGGGCGATGCCGCGATTCCCCCCTCCACCACGCCCGGACATGTCACCGCCGGAACGAGCTGGGGCGGCAACCGCCTTCCCGAGTTCGCGGTCGGCGTCGCCTCGGTCCTGGTCGTGGGCAACGAGAAGACCGCCGGCGAGATGTGCGACGCCCGCGTGGTGACCATCATGTGGCTGGCACTGAGCACACAGCCGGACCCGATGCAGTCGCTGCGCGACGTCCGCCTCGACGACAGCATCACGGGCTCCGCCATCGCACTGGCCCCCACGAGCCCCGTCTCCATGTCCGCCCAGCAGACCAACGTGGTGCGCGAGCTGCTTCAGAAGCCGCACTACAGCGTCGCCGCGAAGGTCAAGGCGCACTGGACGGAACTGACGTCCGCGAAGACGCCCACGGCACGGGTGGCCGAGCTGCTCGGCGTACCGGCCGCAGGCAAGGGGACCCCGGCGGACTCGGGGAGCGGCTCGTGCGAGGAGTAGTGAAGACGATGACAGCGGCTTCCGCCGACCGCCTCACGAAAGCCGCCGGGCCCCCACCCGCGCACGTCGTGGCCCGCGCCCTGATCCGCCCGGTGTGGCGCGGTCTGCCCCGGCGGGCCGTGATGACCGGCGCCGTCCTCGGGCTGATACTGGCCGGCTCCTCCCGGACGGTCTCCGAGGAACCGGACCCGTGGCTGTGTCTCAACCTGCTGCGGGCCGCCGCCCTCGCCTTCGCGCTGGGGCTGGCGTTCTTGCTCGACGACCCGGCCCGGCACACCACGGCCACGGCGCCGACAAGACGCCCGGTGCGGACGGGGCTGCGGCTGGTGCTCGTCGTGCCGTTCATGGCGGTGTGCTGGACGGCCGCGCTGTTCCTCATACCCGCCGAGGGACGGCCCCCGATGGGCGCGATCACCCTGGAAGCGGCCGCTGTCATGACCCTCGCGCTGACCTCCGCGCTCGTCGCCGTGCGGCACTCGGGGGCCACCGAACCGGGGATCGCGATATCCGCCGGACTGGTCGGCGCCTTCTTCGCCGCCGCGGTACTGCTTCCCGCGCGCTGGGAGCTCTTCGTCGGCCCGTCAGACCCGCACTGGGACGACGCGCACCGACGATGGGCTGTCGTTCTCGTCGTGGCCGTGCTGGCGGGGGCCCGCTCCCTGGGCGAACCCCTGCGGCGACGCCGGACAACCGTCCTCGCCCGCCGCTGACTTCGGCCTCCGGAACGGCGCTCGCGCGCCGAGGGCTCAGGACTCCGTGCGGTACATGAGGTCCGTCTCGTGGGTGACGAAGCCGAGCCGCTCGTAGACGCTGACCGCCGCCTTGTTGTCGGCGTCGACGTAGAGCATCGCGGTGGGCAGGGCCTGCGCGGCGAGGTGACGCAGTCCGATCGTGGTCAGTGCCTTGCCGAGTCCGCCGCCCTGGGCGCCGGGCCGCACACCGAGGACGTACACCTCGCCCAGCCCGTCCTCGGCGTGGACCTTGGTCCAGTGGAAGCCGACGAGTTCGTCGCCGCGGAAGGCGAGGAAGAAGCCGGCGGGGTCGAACCACGGTTCGGCGGTCCGGTCGTCCAGGTCGCGCTGGGTGAGGGAGCCCTGCTCGGGGTGGTGGGCGAAGGCGGCGGCGTTCACGGCGAGCCAGGCGGCGTCGTCCTCGCCCGGTACGAAGCTCCGGACGGTGACACCCTCCGGCAGCTTCGGCTCGGGCAGGTCGAGGTTCTCCAACGAGCGGCGCATCTGGCGCAGTTCGCGGAAAAGGGTGAGGCCCAGGACCTGTGCCAGATGCCGGGCGGCGGAGTGACCGCCGTGCGCCCACACCCGCAGCCGCTTCCCGGACTCGTTGAGCATCGCCGAGCCGAGCGCCCGACCATGCCCGTGCCCCCGGTGCGCCGGGTGGACGACCAGTTCGGCGGCCGGGGCCTCGACCGGGTCGGTGTCCTCGAGCTGGGCGTAGCCGACCAGTTCGGCGCCGACGGTCAGCAGCAGATGCCGGACGCCCTCGCGTCTCCCGCCCTTGAGCTGGAGCCGCCCCTGCTCGGACACGGCCTGCTGTCCATCGGCCCGAGCGGCCTCCGAGAGCAGCCGGAGCACATCCTCGGCCTGGTCCGGGGAGAGCGCGGAGTAGGTCTCGATGGAGCGGGAGAGGGCGGAGGGCGCCGCGTCGTCGCTGGTCATGGATACGAGGGTACGGCTCGGCGATGAGGGGACAAGGAGTTGGGCGACGCGGACACGGATCGTGGCGGGCGGCGGCCGGTCGGGGGAGGGCGGGGCGGTGCGGGGGTGGCGGGTGTCGCGGTGAGCTGCGGTGACGTGGTTTTCGGCTTCCGGTGTGGTGATGGCAATCAGTCCGTAACCGCGAACCCCCTTTCGCGCTACGCGCGTTGATTCTAAAGTGCGTGCAAAGCCACGGCTGTTCATCAGCTCGCACACGGTCCGCACGGCACCCACGGCACGCACCATTCACTCGGCTCACGCACGACGGGCAGGGCACGCACGACGCGCAGGGCACGCACGACGGGCAGGGCACGCACGACGAGCAGGCCACGCACGAAGCGCAGGCCACGCACGAAGCGCAGCACGCACCACCTGCTCGGCTCACGTACCGCACACCATTTCGGCCTTTCACCGTTCTCCAGGGGGAACCATGCCGCCCACGATCCGGTCCAGACGCACTCATCGCCTCCTCGCGGCCGCCGCCGGTCTCGCCACCGTCGGGGCGCTGGCCGCCGCGATCCCGGCGAGTGCGCACCAGGACAAGGCGACACCGTCACACCACCACGGCAGCGGCCGCTACCAGGACGTCCAGCTCCTGTCCTTCAACGACCTGCACGGCAATCTGGAGCCGCCGACCGGTTCCTCGGGCCGGGTCACGGAGCTGCAGGCGGACGGCACGACGAAGACCGTCGACGCGGGTGGTGTCGAGTACCTGGCCACGCATCTGCGCGACGCCCGCAAGGGCAACAAATACTCGATCACGGCGGCCGCCGGTGACATGGTCGGTGCCTCCCCGCTGATCTCCGGACTCTTCCACGACGAGCCGACGATCGAGGCGCTCAACGGCCTCGACCTCGACGTCACTTCGGTCGGCAACCACGAGTTCGACGAGGGCGCCAAGGAACTGGCCCGGCTCCAGAAGGGCGGCTGCCACCCGGTGGACGGCTGCTCCGGCGGCAAGAAGTTCACCGGCGCCGACTTCCCCTACCTCGCGGCGAACGTCACCGACGAGAAGACCGGCAAGCCGATCCTCAAGCCCTACTGGGTGTGGAAGAAGAACGGCGTCAAGGTCGGCTTCATCGGCGTCACGCTGGAGGGCACGCCGAACATCGTGTCGGCCGAGGGCGTCAAGGGCCTGAAGTTCGGCGACGAGGTCGAGACGATCAACAAGTACGCCAAGGTGCTCCAGCGCCAGGGCGTGAAGTCGATCGTCGCGCTGATCCACGAGGGCGGTTCGCCCGCCTCTACGGCGTACAACTACGACTGCGACAGCCCCGGCGCCGGTGACGGCATCTCCGGGCCGATCGTCGACATCGCGAAGAACGTCACGCCGGCCGTGGACGCGCTGGTCACCGGCCACACCCACCAGGCGTACGCGTGCACCATCCCCGACCCGGCGGGGAAGCCCCGCATGGTCACCTCGGCCTCCTCCTTCGGCCGGCTGTACACGGACACGACGCTGACGTACGACCGCTGGACCGGCGACATCGCCCGTACGGCGGTGAAGTCCGCGAACCACGTGGTCACGCGTGATGTCGCGAAGGCCGCCGACATGACGACGCTGATCACCAAGTGGAAGGCGCTCTCCGCGCCGGTCGCCTCGCGTCCCCTCGGCTACATCGCGGGCGACATCGGCAACACCGGCACCGAGTCCCAGGCCGGCGACCTGATCGCCGACGCGCAGCTCGCGTACGCCAAGTCCGTCGACCCCGAGGCCGACCTCGCGGTGATGAACCCGGGCGGCATCCGCGCCGGACTCACCTACACCGCGAGCGGCGGTGAGGGAGACGGCGTGGTGACCTACGGGGAGGCGTACACGGTCCAGCCGTTCGCCAACACCGTCAACCTGGTCGACCTGACCGGCGCACAGGTGATCACCGCGCTCCAGCAGCAGGTCAGCGGCGCCAACGAGGCCTCCCCGAAGATCCTCCAGATCTCCAAGGGCCTCACCTACACCCTCGACCTGACCAGAACCGGCGCCGCGCGTGTCGTCGCCGACTCGGTCAAGCTCGACGGCACCGCGATCGACCCGGCCGCCACCTACCGCGTCGCGATGAACTCCTTCCTCGCGGGCGGCGGCGACGGCTTCGCCGAGCTCGGCAAGGGCGGCAACGTCCGTGTCGGCGGCGACGACCTGGCGGCCCTCGGCGCCTACCTGACGGCCAACTCCTCGGCCGCGACGCCGTACCCGGTCCCGACGGCGGACCGGATCACGGTCCTGAAGTAGCCGGAAGCACCGACCGGTCCGGCGGCCGTCCGCCGGACCGGCCCGGTCCCGGCCCGGCAATGGGGCGTGGGCCCCCCCCCCGC
>NZ_JBHYXD010000080.1:0-38254 GCF_042751995.1 Streptomyces sp. NPDC059371
AAGTCGCGTCGTCCGCCCGCCGGGCAGGCGAGACTTTGCGGACACGACCTGGGACTTACGGCAGGTTCAGGACCCTCCGGAGGCGCAGGGCCTGTGGAAGCGGCGAGCCGGCGCGTCAGTGGTGCAGTGCCTCCTGCCGGTCGGGTACGTGCGTGGCGATCACCCGCGCGGGCCCGGCCGGCCGCTTCGCGCGGCGCTGGTCGACCGCGTACGCCGCGCCCGCCACCCCGATCCCCAGGACCGCGAGCCCCGCTCCGGCGGTCGCCGGTGCCGTCACGCCGAAGCCCGCCGCCAGGGCGAGGCCGCCGATCCACGCGCCGCCCGCGTTGGCGAGGTTGAAGGCGGCCTGGTTGGCGGAGGACGCGAGGGAGGGCGCGGCGGCGGCCTTCTCCATCACCATGAGCTGGAGGGGCGAGCCGGTGACGAAGGCGGCCGTGCCGAGCAGCACCACCGCAAGGGCGGCGCTCCACTCGGTACGCATCAGCAGCGGGAAGGCGGCCAGCACGGCCACCAGCGAGGCGAGGCCGCCGAAGAGGGTGCGGCGCATCGCGTGGTCCGCGAGCCGCCCGCCGAGCAGGTTGCCGGCCGTGGCGCCGACCCCGAACAGCGCCAGCAGCAGCGTGACACTGCCCTCGGCGTACCCGGCGGCGTCGGTGAGCATGGGCGTGATGTAGCTGTACGCGGAGAACAGGGCCGCGAATCCGGCGACCGTCGTACCGAGGGCGAACCAGACGGGCAGCGGGCGCAGGGCGGCGAGTTCGCCGCGCAGACCGGCGCCGGGGGTGTGGCCGGGAGTCCGCGGGATCAGCAGGTACAGCGAGGCGATGGCGGCCAGGCCGATCGCGCTCACCCCGAGGAAGGTGGCCCGCCAGCCCAGGTGCTGCCCCACGAGGGTGGCGGCCGGGACTCCGGCGATGTTCGCGACGGTCAGGCCGAGGAACATCAGCGAGACGGAGCGGGCCTTGCGCTCGGGTGCGACCAGGCCGGTGGCGACGACGGCGCCGACGCCGAAGAACGCGCCGTGCGGCAGACCGCTGAGGAAGCGGGCGGCGAGGAGCCAGTGCTCGTCGGGGGCGAGCGCGGAGAGCGCGTTGCCCGCGACGAAGAGGCCCATCAGGGCGATCAGGACCGTGCGGCGGGGCATCCGGGCGGTGGCGGCGGCGAGCAGCGGGGCGCCGACGACGACGCCGAGCGCGTAGGCGGAGACCAGGTGTCCGGCGGCGGGGATGGATATGCGCAGGTCGCCCGCGACGTCGGGCAGCAGGCCCATCATGGCGAACTCGGTGGTGCCGATGCCGAAGGCGCCCACGGCGAGGGCGAGCAGGGCCAGAGGCATGAGATGCCTTTCGAGGAACTGGGGCGAGCGGGACTCCGTACGGGCGCGGCGGTCTGCGGGAGGTCGCGCGGGTACGGGCGGGTCCGCGCACGGCGATGTGCGCGGGACACGGTCGGTGGAACACCGGCTATTAAGTTTAGCTGGTGAACAAAGTCTGCCGTGCCCCGTGTTCCAGGAGGTTGAAAGGCGATTCCGGGCGGGTTAAGAGGCCGTGGCGTCCATCTTGACGCGGGCCGCGATCGGGAGGTGGTCGCTGCCGGTCTCGGGCAGGGTCCAGGAGCTCACCGGCTCGATGCCCTTGACCATGATCTGGTCGATCCGGGCCATCGGGAACGAGGCCGGCCAGCTGAACCCGAAGCCGCTGCCCGCCGCACCCTGCGTGGACCGCATCTGCGCGGTGACCGCGTTCAACGCCCGGTCGTTCATGGTGCCGTTGAGGTCACCGAGCAGGACGACCTGCTTCAGCGAGTCGCCGGCGATGGCCTCGCCCAGCGCGTTGGCGCTCTTGTCGCGCTGCCGGGCGGTGAACCCGGCCTTCATCTTCACCCGCACCGAGGGCAGATGGGCCACGTACACCGCGACCCGGCCGGCCGGCGCCGTCACGGTCGCCCGCATGGCGCGCGTCCAGCCCAGCTTGATGTCCACGGGCCGGACGTCGTCGAGCGGGTACTTGCTCCACAGTCCGACGGTGCCCTGCACCGAGTGGTACTTGTACGTCGACGCGAGCGCCGTCTCGTACACCGGCACCGCCGACGCCGTCAGCTCCTCCAGGGCGAGCACGTCGGCGCCGGAGGCGGCCACGTCCCGGGCGGTCCCGGACGGGTCCGGGTTGTCGGCGTTGACGTTGTGCGTGGCGACGGTCAGATCGCCGCCCGCGCCGGTCTTGTCGGTGAGCAGTCCGCCGAAGAGGTTCAGCCAGACCGCGCCGGCCAGCACCACGGAGATCAGGGCGCTGACCGACTTCCGTACGAAGCCGAGGACCAGCAGGACCGGGATGAACACCCCGAGCCACGGCAGGAACGTCTCGGTGAGACTGCCGAGGTTGCCGATCCGGTTCGGGATCCGCGCGTGCGTCAGCATCACCAGGGCGAGCAGCAGCGCGAGAGCGGCGAGGACCAGCCCGCGCCGCCAGATGCCGCGGTCGCCGCGCCAGCCGTCGAGCAGGCGCCGGAACCGGGATTCTCTGCGCTCCGGCCCCCGGCCGTCGCTGCCCGTCTCCGTCATATACGCCTGCGCCATACCGTCGCCTCACAAAATGCCGTGCGCACCGTCTGCCCCTCGACTAAGACCCTAGGGGATGTCCGGTGTGGTTCTCGCCGTCCGGGACGGCCGTACAGGCAAGGGGACGTACAACTGGGTGTCCGGAGTTCCTCATCCTGGCACGACGTGCGGCCTCTGTGACGAAACGCGCACATTCACCCCGTCAGAAACCGCTCTGGTCACGGCCGGGCGGGGCGCAGGCCCTCCAGCAGCGTATCGACGATCCGCTCGGCGAGGTCTTCCGGGAGTTCGGTGTCCGGGCGCATGACGGAGCGGACGAGCATGGGGCCGACGAACATGTCGTTGAGGAGTTCGATGTCGACGTCGTCGCGCAGTTCGCCGTTCTCCTGTCCCCGGCGCAGCACCTCGAAGCCCATCTGGCGGCGCGGCGCTATCACCGTGGCCTCGTACGCGGCCCACAGCTTGGGGCTGCTCTTCATCTGCGCGTAGACGTTGTGCAGGATCGCCGACGAGCGGCTGACCAGACCGCGCCGGCGCAGCGACTCCAGCAGCACGACGAGGTCGTCGCGCATGGAGACGCCGTCGAGTTCGGGGTCGGCGGGCTCGGCGCCGCGCAGGACGTCGACGAAGAGTTCCTCCTTGCCGCTCCAGCGGCGGTAGATCGTCGCCTTGCCGACGCCGGCGGTGCGCGCCAGCCGCTCGATGGAGATGTCCGCGAGCGGGACCCCGTCCTCCAGGAGCTTCATCACGCCCTCGACGATGGCGCGTTCCACCGCCTCGCTGCGGGGACGTCCCCGGCTGGGGCACACCTGCCTGTCTCGGCTGTCCGCGAGGCTCACGTCGAACTCCGTTCCCATCGTCGACCAGGTGTCATTCTCCCCCGTTCACGGCGGCGGCGGGCACACGGCGCGAAGTGCCCGCCGTGGGCACCCCGGTCGGGGGTGCCCACGGTCGTGTGCGCCGGTGTCAGTCCTGTCCGAGGTCGGCCGTCACCAGCTCGGCCTCGTCGCCGCTCTCCTGCGGGGCCGCGGGGCGGCCGGGCAGGAACAGCGCGACGACCACCGCGCCGACGACCGCGACGCCCGCGCCGCACAGGGCGGTGACGTGCATCGCGTGCAGGAACGCGTCGTTCGCGGGGGTGACGAGGGCCTTGCCCTGCGGGCCGAGCTTGGCGGCGACACCGAGGGTGGCCTCGATGGACTCGCCCGCGGTGTGCCGCAGCGGGGCCGGGACGAGGGAGAGCTTGTCCTCGATGCCGTTGCGGTAGGCGGTGGAGAGCACGGAGCCGAGGACCGCGATGCCGAGGGCGCCGCCGACCTGGCGGAAGGTGTTGCTCAGCGCGGACGCGGAGCCGGCCTTCTCGCGCGGCAGCGCCTGCATGATGACGACACTGGTCGGGGTCATGATGTGCGCCATGCCGGTGCCCATCAGGAAGAAGATGACCTCGAGGAGCCAGATCGGGGTGTCCGCCTCCAGCGTGGCGAACGCGGCCAGCATGGCGGCGATGATCACCAGGCCGGCCGTGCAGGTGGCGCGGTTGCCGAAGCGGTCGACGACCAGCCGGGCGCGCGGGGCGAAGATGATCTGGGCCACGGCCAGCGGGAGCATCAGCAGGCCGGTCTGCAGCGGCGAGTAGCCGCGCACGCTCTGGGTGTAGAAGACGGAGAAGAAGGTCACGCCCATGAGCGCGAAGAAGACGAGCGCGATGGCCGAGATCGCGGCCGAGAAGACCTTGTTGTTGAAGTACGTGACGTCGATGGACGGGTGGTCGCTGCGCTTCTCGAACACCACGAAGCCGACGAGGACGGCGAGACCGGCGCCGATCGTCGCGAGGACCTGCGGGTCGGTGAAGTCGGCGAGCTGGCCGCCCTTGATGATGCCGTAGACGAGCAGGACCAGGCCGATGACCGAGAGGACCACGCCGACCGGGTCGAGGCGGCCCGGGTTCGGGTCGCGGGAGTCGGGGACCAGCCAGATCATCAGGCCGATCGCGAGCACCACGATGGGCACGTTGATCAGGAAGACCGAGCCCCACCAGAAGTGGTCGAGGAGCACACCGCCGGTGATCGGGCCGATCGCGATGGCGAGGCCGACGCCGCCGGCCCAGATGCCGATGGCCTTGGGCTGCTCGTCGCGTTCGAACACGTTCATCAGGACGGCGAGGGTGGCGGGCATCACGAAGGCGGCGCCGAGGCCCATCACCGCGCGGAACACGATGAGCTGGACCGGCGAGCCGGACTCGGCGGCCAGCGCGGAACCGATGCCGAAGACGGCGAGACCGGCGAGCAGCACCTTCTTGCGGCCGAGCCGGTCGCCGAGGAGGCCCGCGGTGAACAGGAGACCGGCGAAGACGAGCGTGTAGGCGTTGATGGCCCACTCCAGCTCACCCTGGGTGGCTCCGAGCCCGATGGGCGCCGGGGTCGAGATCGTCTTGATCGCGACGTTCAGGATGGAGTTGTCGAGCACCACGATCAGCAGGCTCAGCATCAGCGCGCCGAGGATCGCCCAGCGGCGCCGGTGCACCGCCTCGGGTACTCGTCGTTCGAGCGGAGGAGCGGAAGTTGTCATGTCGACCACCCTAGAGCTATTTCGATACGGCACCGTCTCGTATCGGAAATGCTTTACACAGAACTTACGAAGAGACCTGGGCCGCCGGACGGAGGCGGACACGGCGGCCTCCGGCGGACGGGAGGCGGACAGTGCCGCTTCTCGACGGAGGGGACGGGGCGGCTTCTCGATGGAGGGGGACGGGGCGGCTTCTCGACGGAGGGGGACGGGGCGGGACGAGCGGACGGGCATGGCGCAGGGGGCGTGGCGTGGAGTGGCGTGATCGACACCGGGTCCGGCGGGCCCGGTCTAGCCGCGCGTAGCACGAGGTGCCACCATGGAGGTGATCCGGGGACGCCGTCAGGGTGCCTCGAGATGACATAAGGAGTTGCGATGACGCAGCTTTCGGCTGCCCAGGAGCAGCCTGCGGAGGGTGTCCTCAAGGCCACCGGCAGCAGCAAGGCGCTGTACGGGGGCAAGAGCACCCGCCGTATCACGGTGCGCGACATCACCGCCGCCAAGGAGCGCGGCGAGAAGTGGCCCATGCTCACGGCCTACGACGCGATGACCGCGTCCGTCTTCGACGAGGCCGGCATCCCCGTCATGCTGGTCGGCGACTCGGCCGGCAACTGCCACCTGGGGTACGAGACGACCGTCCCCGTCACCATGGACGAGATGTCCATGCTGTCCGCCGCGGTCGTCCGGGGCACCAGCCGCGCCCTGATCGTCGCCGACCTGCCCTTCGGTTCCTACCAGGAGGGTCCGGTGCAGGCGCTGCGTTCGGCGACCCGCCTGGTCAAGGAGGCCGGGGTGGGCGCGGTGAAGCTGGAGGGCGGCGAGCGCTCGCACCGCCAGATCGAGCTGCTGGTGGAGTCCGGCATCCCGGTGATGGCGCACATCGGCCTGACCCCGCAGTCCGTGAACTCCATGGGCTACCGCGTCCAGGGCCGCGGCGAGGAGGCCGCGCACCAGCTTCTGCGGGACGCCAAGGCGGTCCAGGACGCGGGCGCCTTCGCCGTCGTCCTCGAACTGGTCCCGGCCGAGCTCGCCGCCGAGGTCACGCGCACCCTGCACATCCCGACCGTCGGCATCGGCGCGGGCCCCGAGACCGACGCCCAGGTCCTGGTGTGGACCGACATGCTCGGTCTGACCGGCGGCAAGATGCCGAAGTTCGTCAAGCAGTACGCCGACCTGCGTGCCGTCATGGGTGACGCGGCGAAGGCGTTCGCCGAGGACGTCGTCGGCGGGACGTTCCCGCTGGAGGAGCACTCCGTCCACTGACGCCCCCGAGACTCCGGGGCTCCGAGCCACTGCGGCACCGAAGACAACCCGCCGATCTTCCCCCGTCGGCGGGTTGTCGCCGTTCTCGCGTCCCGTCGGCGGGAGGCCACCGCTTCCCGCCCTGTCCGTGTCGTCCGTCCTGCCGGCGGCTGTCGGCGGTGTCGGCGGGCTGTCGGCGATTTCCGCGCCCCCGTCGGCCGACTGTCGACGACCTATCGGTAACGCTCGGATTCTGTAGGCGGCCTGTCGGTCGTTTGTCGGTGGCGGCTGGCACCTTGATGGACATGACGCGAATCGACAACACGCCCCGGCAAGCTGCGACCGGCCGCAGCGCCGTCACCGTACGGGGGCTGGTCAAGCACTACGGCGAGACCAAGGCGCTGGACGGGGTCGACCTGGATGTGCGCGAGGGCACCGTCCTCGGCGTGCTGGGTCCCAACGGGGCCGGCAAGACCACCCTCGTCCGCTGCCTGTCCACCCTCATCACCCCCGACGCCGGCACGGCCACGGTCGCCGGCTTCGACGTGCTGAAGCAGCCCCGGCAGCTGCGACGGGTGATAGGCCTCACCGGCCAGTACGCCTCGGTCGACGAGAAGCTCCCCGGCTGGGAGAACCTCTACATGATCGGGCGGCTGCTCGACCTGCCCCGCAAGGAGGCCCGCCGGCGCGCCGACGAGCTCCTGGAGCGCTTCTCCCTCACCGAGGCCGCCAAGCGCCCGGCGTCGACGTACTCCGGCGGTATGCGCCGCCGGCTCGACCTCGCCGCCTCCATGATCGGCAGCCCGGCCGTGCTGTACCTGGACGAGCCGACGACCGGCCTCGACCCGCGCACCCGCAACGAGGTGTGGCAGGAGGTCAAGCGCATGGTCGCCGACGGCGTCACCGTGCTGCTCACCACCCAGTACATGGAGGAGGCCGAGCAACTCGCCTCCGAGCTGACGGTCATCGACCGCGGCAAGGTCATCGCCAGCGGCCGGATCGACGAGCTGAAGGCCCGCGTCGGCGGCCGGACGCTGCGGATCCGCCCGGTGGACCCGCTGCAACTGCGCCCGCTGGCCGCCATGTTCGACGAGATGGGGCTCACCGGCCTCGCCACGACGATCGTGGACAGCGAGACCGGCAGCGTGCTGGTCCCGATCCTCAGCGACGAGCAGCTCACCGCCGTCGTCGGCGCGGTCACCGCGCGGGGCATCACGATCGCCTCCATCTCCACCGAACTGCCCAGTCTGGACGAGGTGTTCCTCTCCCTCACCGGCCACAAGGCCAGTGCCCCGCAGGACGAGACCCCCGCCCGCGCCTACGAGGAGGTCTCCGCATGAGTGCCCGCCCGTCGCCCACCGCCACCCTTCCGAAGAGCGGCTCCGCCGCGCCCCTCCCTTCCGTCGAGGCCGCCCCCTTCACGGTCGAGGCCGACCCCCGTATCTCGCTCCGCGCGCACGCCCGCCACACCGGCGCGCTGATCCGCCGCAACCTGCTGTGGATCCGCCAGGACCCGGAGTCGATGTTCGACGCGATCCTGTTCCCGGTCATCTTCACGCTGCTGTTCGTCTACGTCTTCGGCGGCTCCATCGGGCAGTCGCTCGGCGGCGGACAGGAGGCGTACGTCCAGTACGTCGTGCCCGGCCTGATGGCCATGATGGGCATGAACATGGCCCAGGGAGTGGGCACCGGCTTCAACACCGACTTCAACTCCGGTGTCATGGACCGGTTCCGGTCCCTGCCGATCGGGCGCGGCTCGGTGCTGTTCGCCAAGATCGCGGTGGAGGTGATGCGGATGCTGATCGCGACCGCGATCCTCATGATCGTCGGCGTCCTGGTCGGCTTCCACATCACCAACTGGCCCGGTCTGTTCGCCTCCGTGGGCCTGTCGGCGGTCTTCGGCTCGGCCCTGATGTGGGTGTTCCTCACCCTCGGCGTGATCATGAAGAGCGCGCAGTCCGTGCAGGCGATGGGCTTCCTGGTGCTGATGCCGCTCCAGTTCGGCTCGTCGATCTTCGCGCCGACCAAGTCGATGCCGGGCTGGCTGCAGAACTTCACCGAGTACAACCCGCTGTCGTCCCTCGCGGACGCGGCACGCGGGCTGATGGTGGGCGGTCCGGTCGCGCACGGCCTGTGGGTGACGCTCGGCTGGTCGCTGGCCCTCACCCTGGTGATGGCGCCCGTCGCCATCCACAAGTTCCGCACCAAGAGCTGACGTCCGACGCACGGACCCGGCCCCGCTCACCGGGGCCGGGGCGCGCCGGTTCGCGTCCGCGCCTCAGATGAGGGCGGCGGCCTCCTCCAGGGAGAGGCCGCCGCCCTCCGCGTGTGCCGTCTCGTACGCCGCGTCGCCGAGCAGGGCCCGCGCGCCCGTCTCGGCCCGCTCGCGCGTCTCCACCTCCATGGGACCGGGGACGTGGCCCGGCGGCAGCAGGGCGTCCGCGGCGCCGAGGAGCCGGGCCGCGTCGATGGCGCGACCGCCGCCGTCCAGGCCGTTCAGGGCGATGGCGGCCGTGGTCAGATGGGCGGAGGGCATGTGCGGGGCGATCATCCGCGACAGCCGGTCCACGGCGTCCAACGCCCTGCGCACCGTGTCCAGGGCGCTCTCGCACCGCCCGTCGATCGCGTCCAGCCAGGCCTCCACACCGAGCATGAACCCGTCGAACAGGACGAAGGTGGCGGCCCCGAAGTCCTGGCGGAGCAGCCGGATCTGCTCGCGCGCCTCGTCGGTCCGGCCGGTGCGGCCGAGCCAGGTCGCGAGGAAGAGGTGGGCCGCCGGCAGGGCCTCGTTGTGGGTGCCGTGCCCGGTCGCGAGGACATCGCGGATCATCCACTCACCCCGCTCGGTCTCCCCCAGCTCCATGTACATGCTGCCGAGCCGGACGTTGAGCACCGCCGTCTGGGCGCGTGCGCCCAGCAGCTCGGCGTACTTTCCCGCCTCCGCGTAGTCCGCGGCGGCGGCCCGGAAGTCGCCCCTGCGCTCATGGGCCTCCCCGCGCGCGGAGAGCGATTCGGCGGCGCCCCAGGCGTCCCCGATGCGTCCGAAGAGCTCCAGCGCCTCGTCGGCGTCCACGGTGGCGTCGCCCGCCATGTCGGCGCGGTTGGCGAGGATGTTGGCGCGCATCTGCAGGGCGGTGGCCAGTTCCCAGTCGTAGCCGAGTTCGCGGCAGGTGCTGACCGTACTGTTGATCACCTCGGTGAACCGCTCCATCGTGCCGGTGAGCAGCACGGCGTAGAACCAGAGGTAGCCGGGGGTGCGGCAGGTCTGCGGCATGCCGGGCTCGTAGGTCATGCTGATCGTACGGAGCTTCTCCTGGGCCTCCGGGGTCTGCCAGGCGCCCATGTCCATGTCCATATAGGCGAGATGGATGAGGTGGACACCGCGCCGGGCCTCCTCCAGAACCTCCTCGCGCATGGGCAGCGGGAGGTCAGTGCAGCGCTCGTACAGCGGGACCGCCGGACGCACGGGCGGCGCGAAGGGATCGGGGCCGAGGCCCATGACCTCCATGGACCAGGAACGGGCGTCGACGCGCTGGTCACGGATCTGCCAGTACCAGGCCAGCGACAGGACCATGCACAGCGCCTCCTGCTCGTCGCGTTCGGCGACGGCGTGCCGCAGGGCGGTGCGCAGGTTCTCGTACTCGCGCTCGATGACGTCGATCGCGGCACGCTGGCCGGGGCCGCGCAGCAACGGGTCGGTGGTGCGGGCGAGTTCGCGGTAGTACGTGAGGTGGGCGCGCTCCGTGGCCCCGCGGGCGCCGGACTCGTCGAGGCGTTCGCGCGCGTACTCGGCGACGGTCTCCAGCAGCCGGTAGCGCATCTCGGTGTCCCCCTCGCCCGAAGGGGCCGCGACGACGAGGGACTTGTCGACGAGCGAACCGAGGACGTCCAGCGCGGCCGGACCGCAGACGGCCTCGGCGGCGGCGAGGTCGCAGCCGCCCGCGAACACCGACAGCCGTCCGAGGGTGTCCCGTTCGGCCTCGTCGAGCAGATCCCAGGACCAGTCGACGACGGCGCGCAGGGTCTGCTGCCGGGGCAGCACCGTCCGGCTGCCCGAGGTCAGCAGCCGGAACCGGTCGTCGAGCCGGTCGGCGATCTGGCGCGGGGTGAGCATCCGCAGCCGGGCGGCGGCGAGTTCGATGGCCAGCGGGAGGCCGTCGAGACGCCGGCAGATCTCGGCCGCCGCCTCGGGGTCGTCCTCGACACGGAAGCCGGGCCGGGCCGCGGCGCCCCGGTCGGCGAGCAGCCGCAGCGCGGAGGGTTCCGGCAGCGGGTCCACCGGCCGCAGCAACTCCCCCGGTACGCCGAGGGGTTCACGGCTGGTGGCCAGCACGGTCACGCCGGGACAGCGTTCCAGCAGGGCCTCGGCGAGGTGTGCGGCGGCGTCGACGACGTGTTCGCAGTTATCGAGGACGATCAGCATCCGGCGTTTGGCGCAGTGTTCGGTGAGCCGGGTGAGCGGGTCGTCGTGCCGGTCGGCCACGGCGCGCATCTCCTCGGCGCCGGCGCCGCGCAGGACGGTCTCGCGGGCGCCGACGGCGGTCAGCACGGCCTCGGGAACGGCCTTCGGGTCGTCCACCGGCGCCAGTTCGGCCAGCCACACCCCGTCCCGCAGCGCGGGTGCCAGGGCCTCGGCCGCCTCCTGCGACAGCCGTGTCTTGCCCGCCCCGCCGGGCCCGAGCAGGGTCACGAGCCGGGCCGCGGAGAGGTCGCCCCGGATGGCATCGATGTCCTTCTCCCGCCCCACGAACGATGTGAGCCGGGCGCGGAGGTTGCCGGGGGGCGGTGAGGCGGGGCGGACGTGCTCCTCCGCGAAGTGACGGTCGGCCCCCGCGGAGCGGGCCGCCTCCCGTGGCGCGCGTCCCCTGCCGCCGGCCTCGGTCGGGCGGAGCAACTCCGCGTGCAGGGACCGCAGTTCCGCGCCGGGGTCCGATCCCAGCCGTTCGGCCAGCACCTGTCGTACGTCCTCGTACGCGGCCAGGGCCTCCGCCGTGCGGCCCGCGTCGCGCAGAGCGCGGAGACGCAGGACCTGGAACGGCTCGTCCAGGGGGTGGGCGTCGCACAGGGCGGTCAGTTCGGGGAGGGCGGAATCAGCCTGTCCGAGGGCCAGCGCCGCGGAGAGGCGGGCGTGCCGGGCGTGCAGGCGACGGGTTTCCCAATGGGCCGCTTCAGCGGCGCGGTCGGGGAGGTCCGCGAGGGCGGGGCCGCTCCACAGAGCCAGGGCGTCGTCGAGGACGACAGCGGCCTTGGCCGGGTCGCCGTCGGCGAGGGCGCGGGTGCCCTCCCCCGCGAGCCGCTCGAAACGGCGCAGGTCGATGTCCTCGGACACCGCCGCCAGCCGGTAGCCGCCCTCGACCGACTCGACCGCGCCCGCGCCGAGCGCCCTGCGCAGCCGCCCGACGAGCGCCTGCAGCGCGCCGGGCGCGTCAGCGGGCGGGTCGCCGTCCCACACCTCGTCGACCAGGACGGCCGCGGAGACGGTCCGTCCGGGCCGCAGCGCGAGAACGGTGAGCAGGGCGCGCAGCCGCGCCCCGCCGACCGGGACGGGCGTGCCGTCGGGGCGGAGTGCCTGGGTGGTGCCGAGGATGCGATAGCGCACGGGGTCCATTGTCTCTGGTCACGTCAGGTGCGGGGGGCGGGTACGTGGAGATCGGCCAGGACTCCGGCCCTGCCCTCCCCGAACCATCGGGGGCTGCGGTCCACGGCCTCGAACGAGCGCGACGCGGGTACCGGTTCCCAGGTGCGCGAGCCGGGCGCCGTCCGCGCGAATTCCTGGTGCACCAGGTGGATCGTACGGACCGTGCCGGTCGTCTCGGGCAGCCGGGCTCCGTGCCGTTCGACACCGAGCAGACCGCTCCTCGCGACGGGCGGGGCGGGCCCCGGCCCCGTGCCGTCACCGCCCGGACCGGTGTGCCTCCCCGACCGCTTGCCTGCCCGCCTGCCCCCACGGGCGCCCTTGCCCCTGCCCGAGGGATCGCCCCTGCCCGAGGGATCGCCCTTGCCCGCGGGATCGGCGCGCAGGGCCACGACCAGGCCGTCGTCCGCGCGCAGCACGGGGATCTCCGCTCCGTCGTCACGCATGTACTCCACCGTCGCCGTGATCCGGCTGAGCGCTCCGGCCCAGCCGCCGCCGAGCGCCCCGCCCCCTTCGTCCAGCAGGAGCGGCCACGTCACCTCGTCCCCGACCGAGAAGGGAGTGCCGCAGCACTCCATCTGCCAGTCCGCGTAGAACACCCGCCACAGCCCCATTCCCCCACCCTCCCCGGAACCGATACCCGATGGCGAGACGTTTTTCATGTGAGCCCGGTACGGTCGGGCAGGCCCGAGTACGCCGTCGTCAGCCAGCCAGTCCAGGGAGCCCCATGACCACCGCCGTGACCCGCCGCAGCGACCGGAGGATCAGCCCCGTCTTCGTCGGCATCGTGGCCGTCATGGGGGTGACCGGCTGGGCGACGTGGAACGGGTTCGCCGAGCAGCCCGGTGTGGCCGTGTTCCTCTTCGTGACGGCGGCCTGGGTCGTCTCACTGTGCCTGCACGAGTACGCGCACGCCCGCACCGCCCTGCACAGCGGTGACATCTCGATCGGCGCCAAGGGCTATCTGACCCTGAACCCGCTGAAGTACACGCACGCCCTGCTGAGCATCGTGCTGCCCGTGCTCTTCGTGATCATGGGCGGGATCGGGCTGCCGGGCGGGGCGGTCTTCATCGAGCGGGGCCGCATCCACGGCCGCTGGAAGCACAGCCTGATCTCGGCCGCGGGCCCGCTGACGAACGTGCTGTTCGCCGTCGTGTGCACGGCGCCGTTCTGGCTGCACGCCCTGGACGGCGTCCCGAACGCCTTCCGCTACGCGCTGGCGTTCCTCGCGCTGCTCCAGGTCACGGCCGCGATCCTGAACTTCCTGCCGGTCCCGGGCCTGGACGGCTACGGCGTGATCGAGCCCTGGCTGTCGTACGGCGTCCGCCGTCAGGTCGAGCCCTTCGCGCCGTTCGGACTGCTCGCGGTGTTCGCGCTGCTGTGGATCCCGTCGGTGAACCGGGAGTTCTTCCACATGATCGACGCGATCCTGGGCGGCCTCGGCATCGACGGCCGAGACAGCGACTGCGGACAGTGGCTCTACCGCTTCTGGGAGTCGAACAACGACATCTGCCTGAAGGCGTGACCGGGCGGGCCGGGACCGCCGTCCCGGCCGGCCGCTACGCCCTGCCGCGCCGCGCGTAGTACCAGGTCATGTTCGAGGACAGCCCCGCCAGCAGCACCCATACGATGCCCAGCCAGCTTCCCTGGACGAACGAGACGACGGCCGCGGCCACGGAGAGGACACAGACGGCGAGGGCGTAGAGAGCGAGGCGGGGCATGGGGTCGGCTCCTGTCGGGGGGACACTGCTTCGCATCAGTGTCCCCCACACGCCCCGTACGTCCGTAACCCGCGGCCCGCGTGCGCCCCGCGCGGCCCCGAACGTCCGTAACCCGCGGCCCGCGTTTGCCCCGCACGGCCCGCACGGCCCGCACGGCCCGTACGTCCGTCCCCGCGGCCCGTACGTCCGTCCCCGCGGCCCGTACGTCCGTCCCCGCGGCCCGTGTGTGGCCTCGCGACCTATACGTCCGTCACCCGCAGGCCCGCGTGCGCCTTGTAGCGGCGGTTCACCGAGATCAGGTTGGCGACCAGGGCCTCCACCTGATGCGCGTTGCGCAGCCGGCCGGAGAACACGCCCCGCATGCCGGGGATACGGCCCGCGAGGGCCTGGACGATCTCGACGTCCGCCCGCTCCTCGCCGAGGACCATCACATCGGTGTCGATCTCCTCGATCTCCGGGTCCGCGAGCAGCACGGCGGAGAGGTGGTGGAAGGCCGCGGTGACCCGGGAGCCGGGCAGCAGGGCGGCGGCCTGTTCGGCGGCGCTGCCCTCCTCCGGCTTCAGCGCGTAGGCGCCCTGCTTGTCGAAGCCGAGCGGGTTGACGCAGTCGACGACGAGCTTTCCGGCCAGTTCCTCGCGCAGCGATTCGAGGGTCTTGCCGTGACCCTCCCACGGCACGGCGACGATCACGATGTCGCTGCGCCGCGCGGTCTCCGCGTTGTCGGCGCCCTCCACACCGTTGCCGAGTTCATCGGCCGCGGCCTGCGCGCGGTCGGCGGCGCGCGAGCCGATGATCACCTTCTGGCCCGCCTTGGCGAGGCGGAAGGCGAGTCCCTTGCCCTGCGGACCGGTGCCGCCGAGCACGCCGACAACGAGCCCGGACACGTCGGGCAGGTCCCAGGGGTCCTTGGCGGGGGCCTTCTGTGCACTGTCAGTAGAGGTCATGGGCCGACTTTACGTGCGCGGGCCGCGCCGGGGCTCCCGGGGCGACCGAGCGCCCGGGGTGAGTACGGTCACCCGAGGGCGGCCACCGGGACGCGCCGGAAGGTGATCGTCTCGTACGCGCCGAAGTCGCCCGTCTCGTAGAGGAGTCCGACCGTGTCGGTGTCGACGCGGACCAGGTCGGAGTACGCGGCGGGCAGTCCGTCCACGGTGTGCGCGGACCGCCAGGTGGCGCCGCCGTCGGCTGAGGCGCGGACCGTCATCAGGGCACGGAACTCCGGGTCGGCGGGCCCGGAGTACAGGAGCAGGTCCGGGTCGCGGAGCTGGAGCAGGCTGCCCTGGACGACCGGGGTGACGAGCCCGGCCTGCGGGCGGAAGGGCTTGACCAGGGTTCTGCCGCCGTCGAGGGAGTGGGCGTCGGCACGGTTGCCGGGCGACGGGGAGTCGTTGCGGGTGTTGAAGTAGACGCGGCCGTCGGGCAGTTCGGCGGCGGTGGTCTCGTTGGCGTTGACGTATCCGTTGGTGTTCTCGTCGAGGTAGCCGAGGTGCCAGGTGGCCCCGCGGTCGTCGCTGAGCAGACAGTGCCCGCTGTTGTACTTCGCCTCGGTGCCGTTGTCGGTGCCGGTGGGCGGCAGGGTGTGGTTGCCGGGGACGACCACCCGGCCGGAGCCGAGCTGGACGGCGTGCCCGGGTGTGGTGGCGTACCAGCGCCAGCCCGCCTTCTTCACCTGTGCGGTGATCTCCTTGGGCGCCGACCAGGTGCGTCCTTCGTCGTCGCTGTGCTCCACCCATACGCGCCGCCCGTCGGCGGCGCTCACCTTGCCGCGCAGCAGGGCGTCCTCGGTGGCGGAGGCGGCGCTGCGGACGTGGACGAGCAGGACGCGGCCGGTGTCGAGGGTGACGGGTGCGGGGTTGCCGGCGAGGTCGGTGCCGTTGTTCGCGACGACCTGGAGCGGGCCCCAGGTCCGGCCGCCGTCCATGGACCGCTTGAGCACGATGTCGATGTGCCCGTGGTCCTTGGCGGAGCCGACCCGGCCCTCGCAGAACGCCAGCAGGGTGCCGGTGCGGGTGGCGACGACGGCGGGGATCCGGAAGCTGGCGTAGCCCTCGCGCCCGGCGCGGAAGGGAACGCTCACCGCCGTGTCGGTGCCCGTGTCGGTACCCGTGTCGGTGCCCGACTCCGCGCCGGTGCCCGACTGCGTGTCGGTGCCCGTCTCCGTGCCTGGCCCGGTGCCGGTCGTCCCGTCCGTCCCGGTACCGGTCGCTGCGCTCGGCTGTGTCATGGCCGGCTCCCTGCTTCGGTCGCTTGTGGGGTCGTCAGTGCGGACTTCTGCCCCACTTGGGCGAATTCGTGGTGAACTCCGGGTCACGAGTGGCTCGTTGCGGCAGGATGCGGCCATGGATGCCGTACGGGTCGCGTTACTGCGCGAAGTGCTTGCCGGGACCGAATGGCTGGGAGCGACACGGCGGTTCGGGGGAACCCTGCGGGGGTCCGTGGTGTCGCACGGCGGCGGCCTGCTGCTGGTCGGTTCGGAGGCGTACGAGCCCTGGCACCTCGCGGCACACCTGGTGGACGAGGCGGCCTGGTCGGGCACGCCGGAGCTGTCGCCGACGCTGGTGCGGCACGGGGCGCGGGAGTCCGACCCGGCTCACCTGGCGGTGGGCCTCGGGCGGATCGCGGCGGCCCGCCGCGGGGAGACGCTGCTCGTGGTGACGCCGGAGGCGCCCGGGGAAGCGCTGCTGGAGCGGGTGCACGACGCCCGGCGGGCCGGGGCGACGGTGCTGGCCCTGTCCCAGGGGGAGGGCGAGCTGCCGGCACTGGCCCACGAGTCCCTCGCGGTGCCGCCGGACCCCGAGCTCGACCTCGACACCGTGCAGCATCTGGTCAGCGCGGCGGCCGGGGAGAACGCGCTGCCCTCGCCCCGGGGCCGCCACCGCTTCCGCGACCGCCTGTCCCGTCTCGCGGACCAGCTCACGGCCCCGCCGACCTACCGGTGGTAGCGGACGCGGCCGGCCTCCTGGGGCGCTCGGCGGGTCCGTCGCGCCCGGCGAGGCGTCCGCTCCGCCGTCTCAGTCGCACCCGGTCCGCCGCCCCGATCGTGCCCGGCCCACCGTCTCAGTCGCGCCCGGCCCACCGCCCGGTCGCCTCGGCGCGGCGCCTCAGTCGTCCTCGGCGCCCGGGGTCCGGTCCGACTTGTCGTGCCACTTCGGGTCCGTCTCCCATTCGAGGTTCCGCTCCCGCGCGAGGTCCATCGCGTGTTCGGCCTCTCCACGGGTGGCGTACGGGCCGAAGCGGTCCTTGCCCGGACAGTCGGGGCCCTCCTCGACCTTCTTGTGCTCCAGGCAGTAGAACCACTCGCCGGGCTTGCCGACCGTCCGCTTCTTGAACAGGGCCATCACCAGCTCCTTTCGCCAGAGACATGTTCCCCCATGCCCGCTGGTTAGACTCGCTGCCATGTCTGGCCAGTCGCTGCTCGTACCAGGGGAGCTTTCTCCCACCCGTCCCGTGCCGGGAAACATCAGGCGTCCCGAGTACGTGGGGAAGCCCGCCCCCACGCCGTACACCGGACCGGAGGTGCAGACCCCCGAGACCATCGAGGCGATGCGTGTCGCCGGGCGGATCGCCGCGCGGGCGATGGCGGAGGCCGCGAAGCTCATCGCGCCGGGCGTGACGACGGACGAGCTGGACCGGGTGGCGCACGCCTATATGTGCGACCACGGCGCCTACCCGTCCACCCTCGGCTACCGCGGCTTCCCGAAGTCGCTGTGCACCTCGGTCAACGAGGTCATCTGCCACGGCATCCCCGACTCCACGGTCCTGCGCGACGGCGACATCGTGAACCTCGACGTGACGGCGTACATCGGCGGTGTGCACGGCGACAACAACGCGACCTACCTGGTCGGCGACGTCGACGACGAGTCGAGGCTCCTCGTGGAGCGGACCCGGGAGTCGCTCGACCGCGCGATCAAGGCGGTCAGGCCGGGGCGCCAGATCAACATCATCGGGCGGGTCATCGAGTCGTACGCGAAGCGCTTCGGGTACGGGGTCGTCCGTGACTTCACCGGGCACGGGATCAACTCCTCGTTCCACTCCGGGCTGATCGTCCCGCACTACGACAACCCGAACGCGACCACCGTCATGCAGCCCGGGATGACCTTCACCATCGAGCCCATGCTCACGCTCGGTACGCACGACTACGACATGTGGGACGACGGGTGGACCGTCGTGACGAAGGACCGCAAGCGCACGGCCCAGTTCGAGCACACCCTCGTCGTCACCGCGGGCGGCGCGGAGATCCTCACCCTGCCGTAGCCGCCAGGAGTTCCCGGAAACGCGAAACCCGCCCTGTCCACAGGGCGGGTTTTCGCATGTGGGCCCGGCCCCGGATCGGGGTACGGTTTTACCGACAGGACGTCGGGAAGGCTCTTGACTTAGGTAAGCCTAACCATAGAAGATTCGACTGATCGCGCGACGGCTCGCGCCCCATCTCATCGGCTGCGGAGGCCCCATGAACGCGTCGGACACGTCGGACACGATGAGCACGCCGGACACCACGGACCCGGCGGGCACACCCTTCTCGACGCTCATCCGCACCGCGTCGCACGAACAGCACACCGAGGCGGAGACCTCGACGTTCATGAGCGACCTGCTCGGCGGCCGGCTCGGCGTCGAGGCGTACACGCGCTACACCGAGCAGCTCTGGTTCGTGTACGAGGCGCTGGAGACGGACGTCGAGCGGCTGGCCGCCGATCCGGTGGCCGGGCCGTTCCTGCGGCCCGAGCTGCTGCGCCGCGCCGCCCTGGAGCGCGACCTCGCCCACCTCCGGGGCCCGGACTGGCGCGACACGCTCACCGCGCTGCCCGCGACCCGCGCGTACGCCGAGCGGGTCGCCGAGTGCGCCCGTGAGTGGCCGGGCGGCTATGTGGCCCACCACTACACGCGCTATCTGGGCGACCTCTCCGGCGGCCAGATCATCCGCGGCAAGGCGGAGCGGACCTGGGGCTTCAGCCGCAAGGGCGACGGGGTCCGCTTCTACGTCTTCGAGGGCATCTCCAACCCGGCCGCGTTCAAGCGGAGTTACCGCGAACTGCTGGACGGGGTCCGGGCCGACGAGCTGGAGAAGCAGCGGATCGTGACGGAGTGCAAGCGGGCGTTCGCCCTGAACACCGGGGTGTTCAGGGCCCTCGGCGAGGAGTTTCCGCTGACCGCGTGAAGGTTCGCCCCGGGCGCGGGGTCCCGGCCGCGGGGTCGGTACCGGGGCCCGGCCGCGGGGTCGGTACCGGGGCCCGGCCGCGGGGTCGGTACCGGGGCCCGGCCGCGGAGTCGGTACCAGGCCCCGGCCGCCGGAGTGCTCCGGGGGCCGTGCCCCCGGATTCCCCCCGCGGGGGGGGAGGGGCCGGCCCGGTCCGTGCGCCTGCGGGCCGGTGGGGGCTGGTCGCGCAGTTCCCCGCGCCCCTTTGGGGCGCTGACTCGCCGCTCGGGACAGGCTCGGCCCTGAGGAGCGCCGACTTGCCGTTCGGCGCAGGCTCGGCACCGAGGGGCGCGGGCTCACTGTTCGGGAGGGGCCCGGCCCTGAGGGGCGCGGGCCCGGCTTTCGATGCGGGACCCGCCCTGAGCCCTGACCGGCGGTGGTGCTTCAGCGTTCCAGGTGGACTCGGCCGCCCATTTCGACCCAGTCGGCCGGCTGTGGTGCGGTGAGGATCTGGGAGCCGACGCCCTGGGTGATGTTGAGGGCCCGGCCGAGCTGCCGGGTCAGCAGCAGTGCCGCCGCCCCGGTGGCCTCGTCCTCCTCGATGCCGTCGTTGCGGCCGGGGAAGGCGCGGGCCCGTACCCGGCCGGCGGCCTCGTCCTCCCAGGCCCAGGCGTAGATCCACTCCCCCGACGGCGGCACGGCCAGCGCCTCGACCTCGGCCGCGGTCCCGTGCCGCCGGAGCGTCCTCGGCGGCGCCCACTCGGCCCGCGCCTCGATCCAGCTGAACTCGCCGTCCAGCCGGACCCCCACCACACCGGCGGGCGTGACCAGTTCGGGCACGTCGAGCAGCCAGCCCACCCCGACGCACGGGTGTCCGGCGAACGGCAGCCGCAGCGAAGGGGTGTAGATGTCGATGATCCCGCGCTCGGGGTCGTCGACGAACACGGTCTCGCTGAAGCCGAGCTTCGCGGCGAACTCCTGCCGCTCGGCGCGGTCCGGCATCACCGAGCCCTCGCGCACGACACCGAGCTCATTGCCATACCCGCCGCCTGGTCCGCAGAAGACCCGCAGCACGTCGTAGTCAGTCACTCCGGCATTCAAACATTCATCCGCCTCGTCGGTGACCCGCACAACCGGACCGCCCACCTCCGAACGCTCCCTGCTCATCGGGAACGGTGTCGAAGGCGGGCGGTCCGGGTCGGGTCGAACCGGTCAGGAGACGTCCGGTCCGCTTTGGCGGATCAGGCGGTCCGCCGCCTGCGCATCGCGACCACCACACCGGCACCCGCGGCGACGGTCACCGCGGCCGCGGCTCCGAGCGCGCCGGCCGGAAGCTCCGACCCGGTGGAGGCCAGCGCACCGCTGACACCGCCCGTCGTGGACCCGGTCGTCCCCGCGCCGCCCGTGGTGCCCGACGACGTACCGGAGCCACCCGAGCCCGAGCCCGACCCGGAACCGGAGTCCGAGCCGTCGTCCCCGTCGGGGAGCTGGGCGTCGTCGCTCAGCGCCACCGAGAGGCCGACCGGGTCGAGTTCGGCGCCCTCGGCGTAGAAGCCGCCGAACGCCTCGGCGCCGGCCTTGGTGAGCTTGGCGGTCACCCCGTCCAGAGTGATCACGTCGTCCGTCGCCGTCAGTTCGGCGGTGTTCGCGCTCAGGTCGGCGAGGACGACGTCGTCGGAGGTCTTGCCGAGGCTGTCGACGTCGGCGGTCAGCTTCCCGGAGCCGCCGTCGAGCTCCACACCGAGGTCGCTGAGGGTGAGGTCGAGGCCGTAACTGCCGTTCGCCTCGTGGCCCTTGAAGTTGACCGCGCCCTCGAAGGAGGCCGAGAGGGTGTCGGCGTCGGTGTCATAGGTGCCGGTGGCGTCCGGGAAGGTGAAGGCGCCGTTGCCGGCGGCCTGCGTCGCCCCGCCGGACGCGGTGATCTTCCCCTGGGCGGCACCGTCCACGACGTACGTACGGAAGGACTGCTTCACGCCCCAGCCGAGGGTGCCGTCCGCTATCTCGCCCTGCGTGGCGGCGCCGGTCTCGGAGGCCGAGGCGCTCGGGCTCGCGCTCCCCGAAACCGGGTCGGAGGGCGACGCGGACGGCGAGGCGGATTCCGAGGGTGAGCCGGAGGCGGACGTGGACGAAGTCGGCTCCGGGGACGGGGAACCCGTCGCGGTCGACGTCGACGTCGGGGTCGCGGTCGGAGTCGCGGTCGGCGACGGCGTCTGGGTCGCGGCCGGCTTCTGCGTCACGGTGAGGGGGTCGCCCGCGGCGCCCTCGTAGCCCGCGCTGCCGAGGACGGTCGCCGCCTCCTTCGTCAGCTTGGTCTCCATGTCCGTCATCGTGCGGGTCACGGTGACGTCGGCGAGCGGGACGTCGTTCTGCGTCGTGCCGCCGCTCGTCACATCGGCGGTGATCTCGGCCGCCGCGCTGTCGAATCTCACGTCCGACAGGGTGAGTTCGAAGCCGTGCAGCGTGGAGGCGATCTTCAGACTGCCCGCGAAGCCGAGCCGTACGGCGTGGGTGCCGGAGTCGTACGTCCCGCTGCCGTCCGCGAAGGTGAACGCGCCGTTGCCGGCCGCCTGCGTCGCCCCTCCGGCCGGGGTGAAGGAACCGGCCGCCATTCCGGTGACGTACGAGCGGTAGGACTGCTTGATGCCCCAGGTCAACTCGTAGTCCTTGAGCGGTGCTTCGGCGGCCCAGGCACTGGTCACGGCGAGGGCGCCGGCCCCCAGGGCGACCGCGACGGCGGCGGCGAGTGCGAGAGGGCGGCGGCGAAGTGCGGCCATGGTCGTGGGTCTCCTCGGGGGTTCGGGGTAGGTCGGGTTGAGGGGTTCGGGGGCAGGTCGGGTGAGGGGTTCGGGGGTAAGTCGGTTCTGGGAGTGAAGGGTTGAGGTTCGCCGTGGTCAGCCGGTGCGGGTACGGCGCCTGCGGACGAACCCGAAGGCGGCCGCGGCCGCGAGCAGTGCCCCGACGGCGAGGCCGATCGGCAGGAGGGAACGGCGGACGGGGCCGCCGCTCGCGGTGTTCTCGGTGCGGGGCGCGGTGGCGGCCTTCGCGCCGGGCGTGGGCGACGCGCTCGGCGCGGGCGAGGGGGACGCGGACTCGCCGAGGTCGGGCAGGGCCGGGAGCCGCGCGTCGTCCGTCAGGGCGATGGAGAGGGTCACGGGGTCCATCCGCGTGCCGGCTCGATACATCCCGCCGAACGCCTTGGCACCGCGCGCGGTCAACTCGCTGGGAGCTTCCGTAAGTTGAAGCAGTCCGTCCTTGGGTGTCAGGCCCTTGGCCGCGAAGGTCACGAGCGGGACCCTCTTCCCGGTGAGGTCCGCACTCGTCACGTCGGCGTAGAGCGTTCCCCTGCCGTCGCCGACGGTGACCCGCAGTCCGCCGAGCCGGAGGTCGAGCCCGTGGCGGCCGGTGAAGCGCAGGGTTCCGTCGAAGCCGGCCTTCAGGACGTGCTTCTTCCTGTCGTACGTGCCCTCACCCTCGGGGAAGCGGAAGAGCGCGCCGCCGTCCCGGGCGCCGGAGGCCGGCGTCCACCTGCCGTCGGCGACGGGTCCGGTGACGTACTCGCGGAAGGTGCGGCGCACACCCCAGTCGACGGCTCCGTCCTCGATCGCGCCCGCCGCCTTCCCGGCCTTCTTCGCCGGGGGCGTGGAGGGCGCGGCGGTGGGTGTGGCCGACGGCCGGGCCGGGGCCGGCACGTCCGCCTCCAGGCTCACCGGGTCGAGAGCCGTGCCCGCCGTGTAGTAGCCGGCGAAGGACCGGGCGCCCTGTGAAGTGAGCGTGGCCGGGAGGTTGTCGAGCTGAACCGCCGTGCCGCCGCCCTTCATGTCGATGCCGCCGAGGGAGAGGGTGGCGAAGGGCACCGCTGTGGACGTCGTGACCGTCCCGGTGCCCTTCGCCTTGCTGGTGATGTCGACGTAGAGGGTGCCGCCACCACCGGTGATGCGGACGGTGGGGCGGCTGATCGTGAGGTCGAGTTCGTAGCCGCCGCCGCTCTTGCGGTGTCCGACGAAACGGACTCCGCCGGAGTAGGCGGCGGTGAAGGCGCCCGTGCCGCCGTCGTAGGAACCGGTGGCGGAGTGGAAGCGGAACCGGCTCGCGCCGACGGTGGCCGCGCCCCCGGTGAGGGAGTAACTCCCCTTCGCGATGGGCCCGGTGACATAGCTCTGGAAGGACGACTTGACGCCCCAGTCGAGCCGGCCGCCCCGCACCGTGCGGCTCGTCGCGTGTGCGGCCGTGGCGGTGAGCAGGGCCCCCAGCACGGCCACGCAGACCACGGCGGCCCCCAGGGCCCTCGAACGCGCGGTCATGGGTGTCCTCCGGATTCCGGGGTCCGGAGAACCCCTGGCGACTTAGGTAAGGCTAACCTAAACTATCGACCGGACGTGCTGGAAGAGGACCGAGAGGAACAACGGGACAGTGCAACGCTTGCGCACACGAATGGCGGGGGCGCTGCTGTCGGCGCTCGCCCTCACCCTCGCCCTGACCGGATGCGGGGGCTCCGACGGCTCCGCTCCGGCGGCGGCGACCGGAGCGGCCGCGACGAACGGATCGGACGGCGCCGATCGCGTCGAACCCCTGGCGTCCCCCGGAACGCCCCGACTCCCCGTCACGATCCGGTCGTTCCGCGGAAAGAGGACCACGGTCGAGAAGGCCGACCGGATCGTTCCGCTGTCCGGCAGCCTCAGCGAGATCGTCTTCACGCTCGGGCTCGGCGACCGGGTCGTGGCCCGCGACATCACGGCGACCTTCGAACAGGCGAGGAAACTGCCCCTCGTCACCCGCAATCACGACGTCTCCGCCGAGGGCGTGCTCTCCCTCCACCCCGACCTCGTCCTCGCCGAGTCGACGACCGGGCCGGACGAGGCCGTGCGGCAGATCCGTGACGCGGGCGTCCCCGTCCTCGTCGTCGCCCGGCGCACGGCCTCGCCGACGTGGGCACGCGCATCCGGGCGGTGGCCGACGCCCTCGGTGTACCGGCGGCGGGACAACGGCTGGCCGAGCGGTCGCAGGACCGGATCGCCGCCGTGCGCAGAGCGGTTCCGGCCCACGCGGACCACCCGCGCGTCGCCTTCCTCTACCTCCGCGGCTCCGCCTCCGTCTATCTCATCGGCGGCCGCGGCTCGGGCGCGACCTCGCTGCTGGAAGCGGCGGGGGCGGTCGACGCCGGTGCCGAGTCGGGTCTGGACAAGGACTTCACCGCCATCACCACCGAGGCGCTCGTCCGGGCCGCGCCCGACGCGATCCTCGTGATGTCCAAGGGACTCGCGTCCGTCGGCGGAACCGACGGGCTCGTCAGGATCCCCGGGGTGGCGCAGACTCCGGCCGGCGCGAACCGCCGGGTGGTGTCCATCGAGGACGGGGTGCTGCTCAACTACGGGCCGCGCACCGACCAGGTACTGAAGTCGCTGGTACGGCAGTTGTACGGAGAGGCCCGATGACCGCCCTCGACCGCCCGGCACCCGAGGCGCCCGCCGAACCGGACACGGAACCGGCCGCCGGGACCCATGCAGAACCTGCCGCGGGACCGGACACCCGACCCGTCGCCGGGCCGCCCGCCGATCCAGTCACCGGGCCGGTCACCGAGCCGGGCACCGAACCAGTCACCGGACATGTCACCGACGGAACCCTCGCCGCTCCCGTACGCGGACGGGTACGCGGCGCCCCCTGGTTCCTGACCGCCGGACTGCTCGCCGCCCTGCTCGTCCTGGTCCCCGTGGCCGCAGGGCTCGGCGCGTACCCGATCCCGACCGGCGACGTGCTCGCCTCCGTCGCGCACCGCGCCGGTCTCGGGGGCACCGCGCTGGACCGAGTCCCGGAGTCGGTCCTGTGGGACGTGCGCTTCCCCCGGATCGTGCTCGCGCTGCTCATCGGCGGCTCGCTGGGCTGCGCGGGCGCCCTCATGCAGGGCGTGTTCGGCAATCCGCTGGCCGAACCCGGGGTCATCGGCGTCTCGTCGGGCGCGGCGGTCGGCGCCGTCGCCGCCATCGCGCTCGGCCTCGACTTCCTCGGCACCTTCACCGTCCCCGCCGTCGCGTTCGTCACGGGGCTGGCCACCGTCCTGCTCGTCTACGCCATGTCCCGCTCCGGCGGACGCACCGAGGTCGTCACACTGATCCTCACCGGGATCGCGCTGAACGCCTTCACCGGCGCCCTGATCGGACTGTTCCTGTTCTTCGCGGACTCCGCCACCATCAGCCAGATCACCTTCTGGCAGCTCGGATCGCTGGCCCAGGCGACCTGGCCGAAGGTCCTCGCGGTCCTGCCCTGCGCCGCGATCGGCCTGACGCTGGCACCGTTGTACGCCCGCCGGCTCGATCTGCTGGCCCTCGGCGAACGGCCGGCCCGGCACCTGGGCGTCGACGTCGAACGGCTGCGGCTCGTCCTCGTGCTGGTCATCGCGCTGCTCACCGCGGCGGCTGTCAGCGTGTCCGGGATCATCGGCTTCGTCGGTCTCGTCGTACCGCATCTGCTGCGCATGGCGGCCGGGCCCGGACACCGCTTCCTGATCCCGGGCAGCGTCCTCGGCGGCGCCGCCGTACTGCTCGCGGCCGACCTCACCGCCCGGACCGTCGCGCAGCCGGCCGAACTCCCCCTGGGCGTCCTCACCGCGCTGCCGGGCAGCCCCTTCTTCCTCTGGCTGCTGCGCAGGACCCGCCGTAAGCAAGGAGGCTGGGCATGAGATCCAGGAACGGCAACGACACCAGGCGCCTGCGGCTCCCGCGCACGGTGCGGCCCGTACCGCCGTCCGCGCCCGCCCCCGGCGACGTCCTCGCCGAGACCGAGGGCCTGCGGGTCCGGCTCGGCGGGCGGGAGGTGCTGCGCGGTGTCGACGTCACCGCCCGCGCGGGCGAGGTGCTCGCGCTGGTCGGGCCCAACGGGGCCGGAAAGTCGACCCTTCTGGCCGCGCTGGCGGCCGATCTGCCCGCGGCGGAAGGGGTCGTACGGGTCCACGGGCGTCCCGTGCGGGACTGGTCCCCCGCCGAACTCGCCCTGCGGCGGGCGGTTCTTCCCCAGTCGGCGACGCTCTCCTTCCCGTTCACCGTGGAGGAGGTCGTCCGGATGGGACGGGCACCCTGGGCCCACACCACGCGGGACGACGACGCGGCGGTCGGCGCGGCCATGGCGGCCACCGAGGTCACCGCCTTCGCGGCACGCCCGTTCGGCGCGCTCAGCGGCGGGGAGCGCGCGCGGGTGGCGCTCGCCCGGGTCCTCGCGCAGCGCGCGCCACTGCTGCTGCTCGACGAGCCGACCGCCGCACTCGACCTGCGGCACCAGGAGTTGGTGCTGCGGGTGTGCCGGGAGAGGGCACGCGCCGGTGACGCGGTGGTCGTGGTGCTGCACGATCTGGGGCTGGCGGCGGCCTACGCGCACCGGGTCGCGATTCTGTGCGCCGGTCGTGTCGCGGCCCACGGCCGGCCGGTGGAGGTCTTCACCGACGGGCTGTTGACGGATGTCTACCGGCAGCCGGTCGAGGTGTTCCCGCACCCCAGGACCGGCGCCGCGCTCATCACGCCGAAACGCGACGAGCCATTCCACTTGACCTTCCCTTGACGTTTCCATGGGGTCTGATTTGAGTCACCGTGATCAAGCCGTTCCTGTACGGCTTCTGTGAGAGGTGAATCACCGCACGGGTGGGTATCAGTCAGGCAAGCCTCAGATAAGTTAGGCCAGCCTCACCATGCCGAACGGGCCCCGCCGTGCGGCTTGTCCGACTTCTCTTGGAGCCTGCATGCGAGCCGTTCGACTGTCCGTTGTCACCGCTGCCGCCACCGCGGCCGCTCTGGCCGCCGTCACGGGTTGCACCCAGAAGAGCGACGCGAAGAACGGCGACGCGATCCAGGTGACCGCCGCGGACTCGAAGTGCGAGACCTCCGCCAAGACCGTGCCGGCCGGCCGGGTCACCCTGAAGATCGAGAACAAGGGGTCCCAGGCCACCGAGGTCGAGATCGTCTTCCCCGACGACCGGATCGTCTCGGAGAAGGAGAACATCGGCCCCGGCACCAAGTACACGCTCACCGCCGAGGTGAAGGCCGGTTCGTACGAGATCGCCTGCCGCCCGGGGATGAAGGGTCACGGCGTCCGCCAGAAGCTCGCCGTGACCGGCGGCAAGGTCGCCAAGCGCGACCCGCGCCTGGACAAGGCGGTCGCCTCCTACCGCGAGTGGGCCCAGTCGGAGGCCGACACCACGATCCCGAAGGTGAAGACGTTCACCGACGCGATCAAGGCCGGCGACCTCGAGGCCGCCAAGAAGGCCTACGCCCCCTCGCGCGTCGGCTGGGAGAGCACCGAGCCGATCGCCGAGTCCTTCGGCGACATCGACCCCAAGACCGACACCCGCGCCGACGGCCTGGAGAAGGGCCAGAAGTGGACCGGCTGGCACGCGCTGGAGAAGGCCCTGTGGGAGGACAAGAAGATCGGTGACGAGCAGAAGGCCCTCGCCGACCAGCTCGTCACGGACCTGACCGACTGGCAGAAGCGCGTCGGCAAGGCCGAGATCACCCCGACCTCCATGGCCAACGGCGCCAAGGAGCTGCTCGACGAGGTCGCCACCGGCAAGGTCACCGGCGAGGAGGACCGCTACTCGCACACCGACCTCAGCGACTTCAAGGGCAACGTCGACGGCGCGCAGAAGGCGTACGAGCTGCTCAAGCCGGTCGCCTCGGAGAACGACGCGGCGCTGACGGCGGAGCTCGACAAGCAGTTCGCCGCGCTGAACAAGCTGCTCGACACGTTCCGGACGGACAAGACCTCGGACGGCTTCGTGTCGTACGACACCGTCGGCAAGGCCGACCGCAAGGAGCTCTCGGACGCGGTCAACGCGCTCGCCGAGCCCCTGTCCAAGCTCGCCGCCGCCGTCGTGAAGTAGGAGCAGCACCATGACGGACACCCAGGACAGCAAGAACGGCACGGACGGCACCGACGCGGTCGAGCCCGCGCCCGCCGGTTCCGCGCCGACCCGGCGTTCCCTGATCGGCTGGGGTGGTGCCGGGCTCGCGCTCGGCGCCGCCGCGGCCGGCGGTGCCGTCGCGATGACCCGCGTCGGCAACGACGTGGACCCGGCCGGCGCCGACACCGGCGCCGCCGTCCCCTTCCACGGCGCGCACCAGGCCGGCATCGCGACCGCGGTGCAGGACCGGCTGCACTTCGCCGCGTTCGACGTGAAGACCGACGACCGCGCCGAGTTCGTCCAGCTCCTCAAGGAGTGGACGCGGGCGGCCGCCCGGATGACCGCCGGACACACGGTCGGCGAGGGCGCGTACGGCGGTCTGGCGGAGGCCCCGCCGGACGACACCGGCGAGGCCCTGGGGCTCAAGCCCTCCCGGCTGACGCTGACCATCGGCTTCGGCCCGTCACTGTTCGAGAAGTTCGATCTGGCGGACCGGCGGCCGGAGGCGCTCGTCGATCTGCCCGCGTTCCCGGGCGACAACCTGGACAAGGCCCGCAGCGACGGCGACCTGTGCGTCCAGGCCTGTGCGGACGACCCGCAGGTGGCGGTGCACGCCATCCGCAACCTCGCCCGTATCGGCTTCGGCAAGGTCGCCATCCGCTGGTCGCAGCTCGGCTTCGGCAAGACGTCCTCGACGACCCCGGACGCGCAGACCCCGCGCAACCTGATGGGCTTCAAGGACGGCACCCGCAACATCGCGGGCACCGAGACCGCGCGGCTGGACAAGTTCGTGTGGTCCGACGAGAAGGACAACGACGCGAACGCGGCCTGGATGACCGGCGGTTCCTATCTCGTCGCCCGGCGCATCCGGATGAACATCGAGACCTGGGACCGTACGCCGCTCCAGGAGCAGGAGGACATCTTCGGCCGCGACAAGGGCGAGGGCGCCCCGGTCGGCAAGGCCAAGGAGCACGACAAGCCGTTCCTGAAGGCGATGAAGCCCGACGCGCACGTCCGCCTCGCGCACCCCGAGTCCAACGACGGGATCACCATCCTGCGCCGGGGCTACTCCTTCACCGACGGCACGGACGGTCTCGGCCGCCTCGAAGCGGGCCTGTTCTTCCTGGCCTACATGCGTGACGTGCGCCGGGGGTTCATCCCGCTGCAGCGCAGGCTGTCGGCCTCCGACGCGCTCAACGAATACATCCAGCACGTGAGTTCGGCGGTCTTCGCCGTTCCGCCCGGCGTCCGGGACAAGGACGACTGGTGGGGCCGGGCGCTGTTCTCCAAGGAGGCGTAGCCGTGTTCAGCAACTACTTGATCGGTCTGCGCGAGGGCCTGGAGGCCAGCCTCGTCGTCTGCATCCTCATCGCCTACCTGGTGAAGACGGAACGCAGGGACGCCCTGAAGCCGATCTGGGCGGGCATCGCGGTCGCGATCACCGTGGCGCTCGGTTTCGGCTGCGCCCTCGAATTCGGCTCCCAGGAGATGACGTTCCAGGCCCAGGAGGCGCTCGGCGGTTCGCTGTCGATCCTCGCCGTGTGCCTGGTGACGTGGATGGTCTTCTGGATGCGGCGCACCGCCCGGCATCTGAAGTCCGAGCTGCACGGCAAGCTGGACGCGGCGCTCGCCATGGGCACGGGCGCGCTGGTGGCGACCGCGTTCCTGGCGGTCGGCCGGGAGGGCCTGGAGACGGCCCTGTTCGTGTGGGCGTCGGTGCACGCGGCCAGTGACGGCACGCCCCGCCCGCTGGTCGGCGTGGCGCTGGGCCTGGCCACCGCCGTCCTGCTCGGCTGGCTGTTCTACCGCGGCGCCCTGAGGATCAACCTCGCCAAGTTCTTCACCTGGACCGGCGGCATGCTGGTCGTCGTCGCCGCGGGCGTGCTCGCGTACGGCGTCCACGACCTCCAGGAGGCCGACTTCGTCCCGGGTCTGACGAACCTGGCCTTCGACATCAGCGGCACGATCGACCCGACGAGCTGGTACGGCACCCTGCTGAAGGGCGTCTTCAACTTCCAGCCCGACCCGACGGTCCTTCAGGTCACGGTGTGGGCGCTGTACTTGGTGCCGACGCTCACGATCTTCTTCGCCCCGGTAGGGTTCGCCTCCGGGAAGAAGAAGGTGAAGGCACCTGATGAGCAGGGATCGCGCGGGTCGCAGCCCTCGAAGGCCTCGTAGCCCAGGCCGTCTCGACCGTCTCGCCCTGGCGGCGACGACGGTGACCGCGCTGCTGGGGGCGGCGAGCGGCTGCGTGGTGGTGCACGGCGAGCGAGAGGTCGTCCCGGCCACGACCCGCGCCGAAGCCGCCCGCGCGCTGCGGGAGTTCACCGCCGCCTACAACAAGGCGGACGCGACGTACGACCGTTCGAAGGACGCGGACCGGGTGACCGGTCCGCTCGCGGACATCGACGGCGCCAAGCTGAAGGCCGGGCATCTCACCAGACCGGGCGGCAATCCCACGCATTCGGCGCTGAAGTTCGACGACGCCGAGTTCTCGATCCCCGCCAAGGCGGGCTGGCCCCGCTGGTTCGTGGCGAACACGACCGCCAACAAGGGCGTGCCGGGCAGTCGCTGGCTCCTCGTCTTCACCCGGGACGACGCCCGTGAGCAGTGGCAGGCCTCGTATCTGACGGTCCTCGGGGCCGGTGACGTACCGAAGTTCGCGACGGACGACAGCGGCTGGGCGCAGGCCGTCGCCGCCGACGACCCGGCGCTCGCGGTCGCGCCGCGAAAGCTCGGCAGGTCGTACGCGGCCTATCTGAAGGACGGCGGCGACGCCTTCGCCGCGGGCGTCCACACCTCGCAGTGGCGGTCCCAGCGCGAGAGGTTCGCGAGCCGGCCCGGCCTCGCCCGGCAGTACATCGATGAGCCGCTGGCCTCGGGCGACTACGCGCCGGTGGGGCTGCGCACCGCGGACGGCGGGGCGCTCGTGTTCTTCGCCACGCACCGCTTCGAGAAGGAGACCGCCGCGGCGGGCACCGAGATCCCCTCGCCCACCGCGGACGTGCAGGCCCTGACGACCGGTGAGGTCAACCGGTCCCTGACCCTGGAGTTCGTCTCCAACCAGGTCGTCCTGGACCCGCCGAAGGGCGCGGGCCGGGGGCAGGTGTCCGTCCTCGGACGGGTCGAAGGCCTGACGGGCGCCAAGGGCGAGTAGCCCGGCCCGCGCGCCGGACGGCTCTCCGGAACGGCTCGACGGGCGGGTGCTCAGCCCCGGTGGGGCCAGGCGGCGAGCTGGTCCGCGCCGTTCTCCCCGGCGTAACGGGCGCATTCGTCCGTCAGGGTCTCCAGGAGCGTGAGCGGGTCCGGCAGCGGATGCTCGGGGCCGCGCACCCAGTCGACACTCAGACCGCCGGGGAGCTGGGCCGGCGGCACGAGGACGTACGAGCCGCGGCAGTGCCAGCGGAAGCCGGGGTGTTCGTCCATCGTCTCGGGGTGGCAGTCCAGCTCGCAGGGCCACCACTCGTCCTCGTCCTCGGGCGTGCCGCGGGTGAGGGTGAAGAACAGCATGCGGCCGTCGCCGGTCTCCGCTACGGGTCCGACCTCGATGTCGGAGGCGAGCAGACGCACCAGCGCCTCGCGGCCCGCGTCCAGCGGGACGTCCAGGACGTCGTGCACCATGCCGGTCGCGGTGATGAAGTTCGCCTTCGGCTGGTGCCGGGCCCAGCGCTCGATCTGGGCGCGGTCGGTCGTCGACTGGGTCTGCCAGGCGAAGGAGACGGGGTGGCGCGCGGGCGTGGGGCAGCCGACGCGGTCACAGGAACAGCGGTAGCCGGAGGGGTGGGCGGCCTGCGCGAGCGGCAGCCCCGCGGCGGCGGCGGCGAGCAGCAGGGCCTCGCGGCCGTCGGCGGTCGCCTCCGCCTGGGCTTTGGGCCGGCCTCCGCGCAGCCAGTTCGAGAACCTGTCCCACGTGCCGGAGCGGCGGTCGAACTCTGCGCTCATCTATCCCCTCGCCTGCTTCGCCGTAGTGCGACTCGTCCTCGCCCCATCGTCCCACCATCCTGGGCTCCGGGTGGCCGGAGCCGACAACCGGGGTAGGTGGGGCGATGCGTCCACCAGGCCCTTATCAGGTGTTATTGCATGATGAGAAGTGATTTAACGGGCACTCGGCGGGGGTCCGGCCGGTGCGGGGAGTAGTCGGCCACCGCGCCCGTGTAGTCGTACGAGACCGATGCCACTCCGGCGGGGCGGGGCGGTGCCGGTGGACGAGGCGGGGCGGGGCCGGTCGATGGGCGGGGCGGTTCCGGGGCGGTTCCAGGGCGGTTCCGATGGACACCACCCGTACGCCTCCCGCTCCCGGGGCCGGGCGCACCGCACCATGAGGATCAACTGCCCCTGCGGTTGCGTAAGGAGCCTTCCTTGCACCCTCTTCGCCGCGCCACGCCCCGGCGCTACCTCATGTGCCCACCGGTGCACTTCGACGTCACGTACGCGATCAATCCGTGGATGAACCCCGCCAAGCCGGTCGACGTGCCGCTCGCGCTGGCCCAGTGGGAGGACCTGCGGGACCGCTACCGCTCCCTCGGCCACTCGGTCGAGGAACTCGCCCCGCGTCCGGGCCTGCCGGACATGGTCTTCGCGGCGAACGGCGCGACGGTCGTGGACGGCCGGGTGCTGGGCGCGCGGTTCGCGTACCCGCAGCGCGAGGCGGAGGCGGCGGCGCATCTGGAGTGGTTCCGCGCCCGCGGATCCGGGCAGGTCCGCGAACCGGAGCACGTCAACGAGGGAGAGGGCGACTTCGTCGTCACCGGCTCCTGCCTGCTCGCGGGCCGGGGCTTTCGCGCGAGCCCGCTCTCGCACGGGGAGGCACAGGAGTTCTTCGGCCGGCCGGTGATCGGCCTGGACCTCGTCGACCCGCGCTACTACCACCTGGACACGGCGCTCGCCGTCCTCGACGACCGCACCGACGAGATCATGTACTACCCGCCCGCGTTCTCCCCCGGCAGCCGCGAGGTCCTGCGCCGGCTGTTCCCGGACGCGCTGACCGCCACACCGGAGGACGCCGCCGCGCTGGGCCTCAACGCGGTCTCGGACGGTCTGCACGTGCTGCTGCCGCAGGAGGCGGCGGGTCTGTTCGAGCCGCTCCGGGAACGCGGCTTCGTTCCCCTCGGCGTCGACCTCGGCGAGCTCCTCAAGGGCGGCGGAAGCGTGAAGTGCTGCACGCAGGAGCTGCGAGGCCTGCCCGGGAGCCCGGAGTGAGCCGACCCGGGGTGACCGGGGTCGGGGGTGACCCGGCGGCGGGGGGTGACCCGGGGGCGGGGGTGCCCCGGGGATGACCTAGGAGGCGTCCTCGGGCGGCGGCCAGGCGTCGCCCCACTCGGCGTCGCGGGCCGCCTTGTACAGCGGTCCGTGGCGCTTGGTGACCGTCTCCCGGCGCAGCGACTCGTCCGGCTCGCACAGGTCGAGCAGGACCTGGCCCTTGCGGATCTGCGGCTTGCGCACGACACGGGAGGACGCCGGTTCGGGCGGGAAGCGGGTCGCGGCGACGTAGCTGAACTTCTCGTCCTCGTACGGCAGGGAGCCGCCCTTGACCTGGCGGTGCAGGGAGGAACGGGCGACCCGCGCGGAGAAGTGGCACCAGTCCTGGCCGGGGACGATCGGGCAGGCCGTGCTGTGCGGGCAGGGCGCGGCGACATGGAAGCCGGCGCCGATCAGGCGCTCGCGGGCGGCGAGGACACGGGCGTAGCCGTCCGGAGTGCCGGGCTCGATGATCACTACCGCCCGGGCGGCGCTCGCGGCCGCGTCCACGACCGAGGCGCGGTCGTCCTCGGTGAGCTCGCCGAGGACGTACGAGACGGTGACGAGATCAGTGCTCTCGATGGTGAGCGACGCTCCGATACGAGAGCGCTGCCACGCGGCGCCTCGCAGTTCCGGGTTGGCGGCGGCGATCTCCCGGCCGAGCGCGAGGGCCGGCTCGGCCCAGTCGAGCACGGTCACCGGGCGGCCGCCCTCCCAGGTCGCGTTCACCGCCCAGGTCGCCGCGCCCGTGCCGCCGCCGACGTCCACATGGCTCCCCGGCGTCCAGCCGGGCGCCGCGTCCGCGAACGCCTCCAGCGCCGCGCACACCGCCTCGAACGTCGCGGGCATCCGGTACGCGGCGTACGCGGCCACGTCCGAGCGGTCCCGCAGGATCGGCGTGTGGGTCGGGGTGGTCCCCCGGTAGTTCGCGATCAGCCGCTCGACCGCCTGCGCGGCGGCCTTCGGCGGCAGTCCGTCGAGCAGTCCGGCGAGGGCGCTGCGCAGGAGGTCGGCGGGAGGTACGGGGGCGTTCACGGCCCGATTCTCTCAGGTGCCGCGCATCCCCCCGTACCGGCCGGCGGCCTCTCGCAGGCGGCGCCCCCGTACCGGCCGGGCGCCCTCTCAGGTGCCGCGCACCGCCCGTCGCAGCCGGGTCGCCGCCGCCGCGCGGGGCGCGTTGTCCGCCGGGCGGCGCCGGGGGTGGACCGTGTTGGCGAGCAGGACCAGGAACGTGTCCGTCGCCGGGTCCAGGACCAGGGAGGTGCCGGTGAACCCGGTGTGGCCGGCCGCGCCGCGCCCCGCGAGGGTGCCCATGAACCAGGGCTGGTCGAGGGCGAACCCGAGGCCGGGCGGGGTGAGGAGGAGTTCGACGAAGTCGGGACCGAGGATGCGCGCGGGGCCGTACGAGCCGCCCGCGAGCAGGGTGCGGCAGAAGACGGCCAGATCCCGCGCGGTGGAGAACAGGCCGGCGTGCCCGGCCACCCCGCCGAGCGCCCAGGCGTTCTCGTCGTGCACCACGCCCCGCAGCATGCCCCGGTGCGCCTTGGCCCACGGCCGCCGCTGGTCCTCCGTGGCCGCCGCGCCGGGGCAGGGTCCGAAGGCGGTGGCGTTCATGCCCAGCGGGCGGGCGATGCCGTCCCGGACGAGGACGTCGAGCCCTCGGCCGGTGACGCGTTCCAGCACGTACTGCAGGAGGAGCAGGTTGACGTCGGAGTAGCGGTACTCGCCCGGCTTCGACGAGGGGGCCTCGGCCCGCAGCATCGCCAGCCGGGCCGTGTCGTCCGGGCAGTCGTACAGCGGGAGCTCGGGGCGCAGCCCGGAGGTGTGGGTGAGGAGCTGCCGTACGGTGATGCCGTGCTCGCGGACGGCCCGGAACTCCGGCAGGTACGCGCCGACGCGCGCCTCGATGCCCAGCGTGCCGCGCTCCAGTTGCTGCACCGCGGCGACCGCCGTGAACAGCTTGGTGAGGGAGGCCAGGTCGAAGGGGGTGTGCACGGTCATCGGCACCCGCGCGTGCGACGGCAGCTCGACCCCGGTGTCCTTGCCCTCGTCGTGGGCGGAGTAACGCACCGCCCAGCCGGCCGCCTCCTCGACGGCGATGACCGGGCCCCGCCCGGCGACCACCACCACGCCCGCCGCCCACGGGTCGGGCCCGCGGGTGAGGGAACGGACCTCCTGGACGAGCCCGCGCAGTTCACCCGCGTCGAGTCCGGCGCGTTCCGGCGTACCGTTCCGCAGTCTTGGTGCGCTCAGTTCCCCGCCCCTGTTCCGTTCGAAGTGCGTCCCGTCCGCCGGGGACGGCACAGTCCCATGAAGCAGCCGACGGCCACCAAAGCGGCCACCAGTTGGACGACGGCCATCGGGACGGCGGTGTGCTCGCCCGCGATGCCGACGAGCGGTGAGGCGACCGCGCCGACGAGGAAGGAGGAGGTACCGAGCAGCGCGGAGGCCGAACCGGCCGCGTGCCGTACGCGCATGAGGGCGAGGGCCTGGGTGTTGGGCAGGGCGAGGCCCATGGCGGACATCAGCACGAACAGCGCGGCGGCGACCGGGGCGAGCCCGACCCGCCCGAGGACACCGGTGGACATGAGCAGCAGCGCGGTCGCGGCGAGGACGACGAGGGCGAGGCCGGTGGCGAGGACCTTTTCGAGGGCGACCCGGCCGACCAGCAGCTTGCCGTTGATCTGCCCGGCGATCACGAGCCCGACGGAGTTCACGCCGAAGAGCAGGCTGAAGGTCTGCGGGGAGGCGCCGTACAGGTCCTGGATCACGAACGGGGACGCCGAGATGTAGGCGAAGAGGGCCGCGAAGGTGAAGCCGCCCGCGAGCATGTACCCGGTGAAGACGCGGTCGGCGAGCAGCCGGCGCATGGCGTGCAGGGCCTCGCCGACACCACCGCCGTGCCGGTCGGCGGGTTCGAGGGTCTCGGGCAGTTTCGCCCAGACGAGGGCCGACAGCGCGATGCCGACGGCGGTGAGGACCACGAACACGCCCCGCCAGTCGGTGAAGCGCAGGATCTGCCCGCCGATGAGCGGCGCGACGACCGGGGCGACGCCGGAGATCAGCATGAGGGTGGAGAAGAAGCGGGCCATCGCGACGCCGTCGTACAGGTCGCGGACGACCGCACGGGCGATCACTATCCCGGCCGCGCCTGCGAGGCCCTGGACGAGGCGGAAGGCGACGAGGAGGCCGATGCCGGGCGCGAGGGCGCACAGGACGGTGGCGACGACGTAGACGGCGAGGCCGGCGAGCAGCGGGCGCCTGCGGCCCCACCGGTCGCTCATCGGCCCGACGACGAGCTGTCCGAGCGCCATGCCCGCGAGGCACGCGGTGAGCGTGAGCTGCACGGTGGCGGCCGGGGCGTGCAGGGAGCCGGTGACCTCCGGCAGCGAGGGAAGGTACATGTCCATCGCGAGCGGGGGTGTGGCGGTGAGGCCGCCGAGGACGAGGGTGACGAGGAGTCCGGTGCGGCGCGGGCCGCCGGGTCCGCCGGGTCCGGCGTGCGGTCGCGGTACGGCGTCGGCCTTCGTCTCGGCGGCGGGGGCTGACGCCCCGGAGGCCAGGGCTGACGTCTCGCGGGCGAGGGCTGACGTCTCGGGGGCGGGCGGCGGCGCCTCGGACGCGGGCGCCGGTACCCCGGCGGCCGGAGCCGAGGCCTCGGCGACCGCCGGCGCGGTGCCCGCGGTCGCTGCCTCCGGTATATGCCCTCGCGGGTCTTCCTGGTCCCGCACGGTGCGGCCACGCTCGGGCATGTGCCCCCCTCTCCGAAAGATGCGGCCCCTATGCTCTCAGTTCGAACAGCGGGTTCGGAGTCACGGATCAAGGGGCGGGCATGACGGGCGAGCGTGAACGCGTGCGGTGGGGGATTCTGGCGACCGGTGGGATCGCCGCGGCGTTCACGGCGGACCTGGTGGACATGCCGGACGCCGAGGTGGTGGCCGTCGCCTCACGCTCGGACTCCTCGGCGAAGGCGTTCGCGGAGCGGTTCGGGATTCCCCGGGCGTACGGGGACTGGGCGTCGCTCGCCGCGGACGAGGACGTCGACGTCGTGTACGTCGCCACGCCGCACTCGGCGCACCGGGTGGCCGCCGGGATGTGCCTGGAGGCGGGGCGCCATGTGCTGTGCGAGAAGGCGTTCACGCTGAACGCGCGGGAGGCCGAGGAGCTGGTCGCGCTCGCCCGCGGGCACGACCGCTTCCTGATGGAGGCCATGTGGATGTACTGCAATCCGCTGGTCGTGCGGCTGAAGGCGCTGGTCGACGACGGGGTGATCGGTGACGTGCGCACGGTCCAGGCCGACTTCGGTCTGGCCGGGCCGTTCCCGCCCTCGCACCGGCTGCGGGACCCCGCGCAGGGCGGCGGCGCGCTGCTCGATCTCGGCGTCTATCCGGTGTCGTTCGCTCAGTTGCTGCTCGGGGAGCCCTCGGACGTCGTCGCGAGAGCGGTGCTCTCCGAGGAGGGCGTCGATCTCCAGACGGGTGCGCTGCTCTCCTTCGAGAGCGGTGCTCTGGCTTCGGTGCACTGCTCCATCAACGGCGGCACTCCCGTCGCCGCCTCCGTCACCGGCTCCGCGGGCCGCATCGACATCCCGGGCGGCTTCTTCTTCCCGGACCACTTCGTCCTGCACCGCGACGGCCGCGAGCCGGAGACCTTCCGCGCCGACCCGGCCTCCGGCCCCCGCAACAGCCTCAAGCACGAGGCCGCCGAGGTGATGCGCGCCCTGCGCGCCGGTGAGGCCGAGTCCCCCCTCGTCCCCCTCGACGGCACGCTCGCCGTGATGCGGACACTCGACACGATCCGCGAGCGCGTCGGCGTCCGCTATCCCGGCGAGGCGAAGGCGTAGCGCACCGGACGCCACCGCCGGCGGACCGGGCGCGCCGGGCCCCCACGTACGCCGGAGCCCGGCGGTTCACCAAGGAATGGCAAACGCCGCAATCCACACATACGGAAGGCAACTCTCCGGACCATATAAGCCGTTGGTGCGCTTATGCTCGTCATCTCCCCATCAGAGCTTCACAGTTGGAGCACACGGCTTCGGTACGACCACGGTCCACTCCGAGGGGGAGGTGGCAGCCGCTCCGCGGCCCGGGTGGGGGCCGACCTCGCGCAGGACCGCGAGGCGCGCACCGGACCGCGGAGCGGCTGCCCCCGTCGTCAGCCCTGGTCGCCGCCCTCCGCCGCGGCCGGCTTCACGTCCGGCGCCGCGGCCGGCTTCACGCCCTCCGCCTCGGCCGGCTTCACGGTCGGCGCCTCGGCAGGGTCCTGAGCCGGCTCCGCGACC
>NZ_JBHYXD010000081.1:0-3247 GCF_042751995.1 Streptomyces sp. NPDC059371
GCCGGTGCGGCGAGTGGGGGTCCCCCCTGCTCGAAGAGCTTGGGGGAGCGTGCCAGGCGTCGCCGGGCAGGCGAGACTTTGCGGACACGACCTAGGGCCTGTCCGCCAGGTCACGTCGCCCGCCGGGCGGGCGAGAGTTCGCGGACACGGCCCGGCGCTGTCGATCGGATCGGTCCGCGGGGCGGCGAGGGGCCGCCGGGACCGGCGTCCCCCTCACGGCCGCCCCTCCCTTCCCCCGTACGCTCGCCCCATGACCGCCACCGGCAGCATCCTCGGCTCCGCGGTGGGCGACGCCCTCGGCGCACCGTTCGAGTTCGGCCCGGAAGGCGCCTTCACCCGGCGCTTCCCGGTGCCCGGGCAGGACGGCGAGATGTGCGGGGGCGGCGGCTGGGACCCGGGTGAGGCGACCGACGACACGCAGATGGCCGTCCTGGTCGGCGAGTCGCTGCTCCGGTACGGCCGCCTCGAACTCCCGGACGTCTTCGACCGGTTCCGGCGCTGGGCGGCGGCCGACCCCAAGGACATCGGTCTGCAGACCGAGGCGGTCCTGACGAGCGGCGACCCCTGGGACCTGGCGGCCGCCCTCCACTTCCAGACCAGTCAACGCGGCGCCGGAAACGGCTCGTTGATGCGGGCGTCGACCTCCGCCGTGTTCTTCGCCGCGCACGGCCGGGACACGACGATGTCCGCCGCGCGCCGCATCGCCTCGCTGACCCACGGCGACCGTGCCGCGTGGGAGGGGACGGCGATCCTCCACGAACTGATCCGGGTCGCCCTGCTCGGACAGGACCCCCTCACCGCGCTCCCGGACACCCTCGACGCCGTCCACCCGGACCACCGGGCCCGCTACGCCACGGTCCTCGCCCGCGACTGGCACCCCGATCTGGCGACCGAGTTCAACGGAGCCGTGTGGCCCTGTCTCGGCTCGGCCGTGTGGGCCGTGCGGACCACCGGCTCCTTCGAGGACGCCGTGCGCGCGGCGGTCGACCTCGGCGGCGACACGGACACCGTCGCGGCGGTGACGGGTGCGCTCGCGGGGGCGGTGTACGGGGAGGGCGCCGTACCCGCCCGCTGGAGCGAGCCGCTGCACGTGCCCCTGCCGGGTTTCGGCGGACGGGTGCTGCGGGCGGCCGAGCTCATGGATCTCGCGGACCGGCTGTCCGGGCGGCGGCCCGGCGGGGAGCGGCCGGCCGGGGAGCGGCCGGGCCGGCAGGAGTTGGGCTGAGCGGGGAGCGCCCAGAACGCTGAGTGGGGAGCGCCTGGGCCGCTGAACCGGGATCGCCGAGGACGCCGGGCTGGGGGTGCCGAGGACGCCGGGCCGGGGGTGCCCCGGTCAGAGTGCCTTCAGGGCCGCCGCCGTCGCGCGGGCCAGGCTGGCCAGGTAGCCCTTCGGGACCTTGGGGCCGCGGACGACGAGCGCACGCCAGTACAGCGGGCCCGACATCAGGTCCAGCGCGAGTTCGACGTCGACGCCCTCACGGATCTCGCCCCGCTCGACCGCCGACGCGACGATCCCGCTCGCCACCGACTGCTGACCCTCCCGCAGCGCGGCCTGCATGGCGTCCGCGATCTCGGGGTTGCGGGCCGCCTCGGCCTGGAGGTCGGGGATGATCTGGCCGGCCACGGGGTGCCGCAGGGCGCGCGAGGTGACCTCGTACAGCAGCCGCAGGTCGCCCTCCAGGGAGCCGGTGTCGGGCGCGGGCAGCCCCTGGACCGCGATCGCCGAGACCAGGTCGAGCACGAGATGGAGCTTGGAGCGCCAGCGCCGGTACACCGCGGTCTTGCCGACGCCCGCGCGGCGGGCGATGCCCTCGATGGACATCCTGGCGTAGCCGACGGACGCGAGCTCCTCGAAGACGGCGGCGCGGATCGCCTCGGTCACGTCCTCGCGGAGGACGGCCGCACCGGCGGGAGCCCGGCGACGCCTGGGCTTTCCGTCGGCAGGCGCGGGCGTGGCGGCACTCGCGGCTGTATCGGCGTTCGTCGTCATACGGACCAGCATAGGGCGTTACGACGAAACGGTTGCGTTCCGACGTCGACTGGGCCTACTCTCGCGTTACGACGATACGGTCCCGTTCCGACGCAAGAAAACGGCAGGAAACGCCGTGGGAAACGTCCCGGGACCGACCGCGCGCCCCCACCCCCCGAGCGAAAGCAACGGATGTGAGCCAGGTCCTCAACACACCGCCCCCGACAGCGTCACCGGTCTCCCCCGCCGACGACGCCGCGGCCATCGCCGCCCGGTACGGCCTCACCGTCAGCGGCGCGCGCCCGAGCCTGCCCGCGTACGTCGGCCAGCTGTGGGCACGGCGCCACTTCATCACCGCGTTCGCCACCGCCAAGCTCACCTCGCAGTACAGCCAGGCCAAGCTGGGCCAGGTGTGGCAGGTGATGACGCCGCTGCTGAACGCGGCGGTCTACTACTTCATCTTCGGTGTGCTGCTCGGCACCAAGCACGGCGTGCCGGACTACATTCCGTTCCTGGTCACCGGCGTCTTCATCTGGACCTTCACGCAGAGTTCGATCATGGCGGGCACCCGGGCGATCTCCGGCAGCCTCGGCCTGGTCCGCGCCCTGCACTTCCCGCGTGCCGCGCTGCCGGTGTCGTACGCGATCCAGCAGCTCCAGCAGCTCCTGTTCTCGATGGCCGCGCTGGTCGTCATCCTGCTCTGCTTCGGCGTACCCGTCGCCGCCTCGTGGCTGCTCGCGGTGCCCGTGCTGGTGCTCCAGTTCACGTTCAACGCGGGCGTCGCGATGATCGTGGCGCGGATGGGCGCCAAGACGCCGGACATCGCGCAGCTCATGCCGTTCATCCTGCGTACCTGGATGTACGTCTCGGGCGTCATGTGGAGCATCGACAAGGTGCTCAGCAAGAACCATCTGCCGCACTGGGCGATGGTCCTGCTGGAGAGCAACCCGGCCGCCGTCTACATCGACCTGATGCGCTTCTCGCTGATCGACAGCTTCCACGCGCACCAGCTTCCGCACCACGTCTGGGCACTGGCGGTGGGCTGGGCGCTGGTCGTCGGCGTCGGCGGCTTCATCTACTTCTGGAAGGCTGAGGAGACGTACGGCCGTGGCTGACATCATCGCGCAGGACACCCAGCCGCAGGACACCGCGAGCGCGGCGGGGGGGGCCCCCCCCCCCCCCCCCCCGCGCCCCCCCCCCCCCCCCACCGCCCCCCCCCCCCCCGTGGAGCGCGCCACACGCCCCCGGGGCCGCCCGGGCGGCGCCCCCCCCCCGCCC
>NZ_JBHYXD010000081.1:3257-9061 GCF_042751995.1 Streptomyces sp. NPDC059371
ACATAGTTAGGCAGGGTTGTGAAGAGTTCGGGCGGTGCAAAAAACATCCGCCCCCAACCCCCCCCCCCCCCCCCCCGGGGGGGGGGGGGCCCCCCCCCCCGCGCCCCCCGCGGAGCGCATCCCGACCGTCATCGCGGACCGCGTCGACATCGTGTACCGCGTCAACGGCACCGGTGCCGGACGGGGCAGCGCCACCGCCGCGCTCAACCGCATCCTGCGCCGCAAGCAGTCCGAGAAGGCGTCGGGCGTCCGCAAGGTCCACGCGGTCAAGTGCGTCTCCTTCACCGCCTACCGCGGCGAGGCCATCGGCCTGATCGGCACCAACGGCTCCGGCAAGTCCACGCTGCTCAAGGCGGTCGCGGGCCTGCTCCCGGTGGAGAACGGCAGGATCTACACCGACGGCCAGCCCTCGCTGCTCGGCGTGAACGCGGCCCTCATGAACGACCTCACCGGCGAGCGGAACGTCTACCTCGGCGGCCTCGCCATGGGCATGTCCCGCGAGCAGGTCAAGGAGCGCTACCAGGAGATCGTCGACTTCTCCGGCATCAACGAGAAGGGCGACTTCATCACGCTGCCGATGCGGACCTACTCCTCCGGCATGGCGGCCCGGCTGCGCTTCTCCATCGCGGCGGCCAAGGACCACGACGTCCTGATGATCGACGAGGCCCTCGCGACCGGTGACCGCTCCTTCCAGAAGCGCTCCGAGGCCCGCATCCGCGAACTCCGCAAGACCGCGGGCACGGTGTTCCTGGTCAGCCACAACAACAAGTCGATCCGCGACACCTGCGACCGCGTGCTGTGGCTGGAGCGCGGCGAGCTGCGCATGGACGGGGCGACCGAGGACGTCCTCAAGGAATACGAGAAGTTCACGGGCAAGTAGGCGCACCGGGTCCGTCGGGCACGTGGCCCGCGCGGTGACCCGCGCGCAGTGACCCCCGCAGTGACCCGGGGCGGAGCCGTCGACGGCTCCGCCCCGGGCTCATTCCGCCCGTGGCTCGTTCCGCCCGTTCAGCGCTCCAGGAACACGAACAGGTCCTCCCACCCGCGGACGACCTCCTCCGTCGTGAAGCGCTGGACGTTCGCGCGCGCCGCGTCGCCCATGAAGTCCCGCAGCGCCTTGTCGGACATCAGCGTGTCGAGCCGGCGGGCCAGTTCACCGGTGTTGCCGAGGGTGGCCAGCAGGCCGTCCTCGCCGTCCCGGACGATCTCGTGGACGCCGGGCGCGCAGTCGAAGGCGGCGCAGGGCAGCCCGGCGGCCATCCCCTCCATGAGGGCGAGCGGGAAGCCCTCGCCGCGCGAGGAGAGCACGAAGACCGAGCCGCCGCGCAGCGCGCCCGGGACATCGCTCGTCCGGCCCATCCAGTCGACCGACTCGTCGAGTCCCAGCGCGGTGCACTGCTTTCTCAGGATCTCCTCGTCCTCGCCCGAGCCGTAGATCCGCAGCCGCCAGTCGGGGTGGAGCGGGGCGGCCTCGGCCCAGGCGTCGAGGAGCATGTCGATGCCCTTCTGGTCGGTCAGCCGCCCCACGCTGACGACGGCGTTCCCGGTGCGCGGCGAGGGCACCTCCGGCATGAACGGCAGGGGGTTCGGCATGAAGGACACGTTGTTCATGCCCTGCCCGATCCACAGGTCGGCGTCCTCACGGGTGAGCGCGAGCATCCGGTCGACGTCCTTGTAGTGCTTCAGAACCCGGCGGAAGCGCGAGGTCGTCCGGCAGTACTCGTAGGACTCGTGGCTCATCCCGATGACGGTCATGCCGCCGGTGTCGGCGAGTTCCACCCACTCCATGGCCCACACCTGGGTGACGATCACGACGGCACCCGGGCGCGCGGCCCGGAACAGCGCGGTCAGCTCGGCGGCCTTCTCCCGCATGCCCGCGGCCCGCTCGGCACGCAGCCTCCGCTCCGCGACGTCGAGCCGCCCCCTGAGACCGCGCGCCGGTCCGACGCTGGGCGGGTGGACGTCGTACAACGTCGTTGTGGGGTACGGGAGTTCGCCCAGTTCCTGCGGGACGGCGGGCCCGGTGACGCCCACGACGTGCACGCGGTGACCGCGTTCGGTGAAGAGCCGGGCCATCTGGTGCGACCAGCTCGTCACCCCGCCCAGTTCGTCGACGCTGTTGGAGACGAAGAAGATGTCCCGCTGCGGGCCGGTCATCCACGCCTCCAGTGCCCGAAGAACTGGTCGACGACGCCACGGGCCGCCGTCCCCTTGTCGTACTCGCCGAAGTCGGCGAGGAACTGCTCGCGCCTGGGCGCGTACTTGACGCTCTGCTCCTCCAGCGAGCCGAGGACGGTGTGCAGTTCGTCCTCGGTCCGCACCACCGGCCCCGGCGCCCGCTCCAGCAGGTCGAAGTAGGTTCCGCGGTCCTCGTGCACATACGCGTCGTAGTCGTAGGCGAAGAAGAACATCGGGCGGTCGAGGAGGGCGTAGTCGAACATCACGGACGAGTAGTCGGTGATCAGAGCGTCGGCGAGGGCGAGCAGCGGGGTCATGTCGTGGTGGGCCGTGACATCGACGATCCGGCCGCGCACGGACGGCGGGAGCACGACGTGGTTCAGATAGTGCGAGCGGACCAGCAGGACGTAGCGGTCGCCGAAGGTGTCGGCGAAGCGCTCGACGTCGAAGGGCAGCTCGAACCGCTTCTTCCCGTTGCCGCGGCTGCGGAACGTCGGGGCGTACAGGAGCACCTGGCGGTCGTCGGGGATGCCCAGTTCCGCCGCCAGCGGGCCGCGTTCGCGCCCGCCTCCGGCCGCCTCCCGCTGCCTGGCCCGCACGAGCGCGTCGTTGCGCGGGTATCCGACCCGCAGCAGGGTCCGCTCCTTCAGCCGGAACGCCCGCGCGAGGGTGCGCACGTCGTGCTCGGAGCGGATGAGGAACCGGTCGAAGCGGTCCAGCACCCTCTGCTGTTCGGCCTGCCCCTCACGGGACTTGAGTTTCCATTCGGCCTCGTCGAAGCCCATCCGCTTGAGCGCGGAGCCGTGCCACGTCTGGATGTACGTCGTGCCCGGCCGCTTGGTCAGCTTCAGCGGGTAGCTCTGGTTGTCGACCCAGAACTCGGCCTGCGCGAGCGCCCTGAGGTAGGGCAGCGACCAGCGGCGTACGAGGGTGGCGTCGTCCGGGAAGCCGGCCGGACTGTCGGTGTACGACCAGACCGGCTCGAACTGAAGCCCCTGGCGGCGCATCTCCTCGTAGATCGCCCGGGGACTGTCGCTGTACTGGCGGCCCAGATGGCTCTCGAAGACGACGAGCCCCGTGCGGACGGGCAGCCGGCTGAACACCTCGTGGTAGATACGGATCTTGGTCTCGCCGGAGGTGAGTTCCTTGCGCAGGGAACGGGCCTTGCGGTAGCCGGTCTTGGCGAGCGTGGCGGCCCGGCCGTGCACTCCGCGCCGCACGACGACGTTCGCCTTCTTGTCGGGGACCAGCCGGAAGGAGAGATGTCCGCGTGAGGAGACGACCGGTTCCATGCGGTCGGCGACGAGCCGGGTGAGCCTCGGCCGGACGGGCAACCGCCCGGTGACCAGGCCGGGTTCGGCCGCGGTGAGTCTCGTGCTGGTGCGCACGCCGTCGACGTCGAGGTGGAGCCGTACGTCCCACACGGCGTCCACGATGCCGAGCGGCCGTACGGCCAGGAGGTTCGCAGAGCCCTCCCAGGCGATGGTCTCGCCCGCGTGCCACACGTTCGCCACGGGAAAGCGGAAGGTCTGGAAGCGCACTCCGGGGCGGCGGGCGTAGAACTCCAGCTCGCCGGTGAGCCGGGCGCCCGGCGGGATCACACCGAGCGGGTTGGTGACGCGCCCGGCGAGCCGGACGGTGCCGCCGGTGCTCTCGTACGAGGTCAGCGTGTTGCGCAGGAACATCCGGTCGACCGGCTTGATGTGGTGGCCGAGGTCGGTGACGTCCAGGACATGGCGTCCGAAGGGGTCGTCGAGATGCTCGGCGCACCAGTACACGCGGCCGTCGCGCTCGACGAGCGGCGAGGAGATCTTGTCGCGGTTGGTGAGCGTGTCCACGGCCGGCAGCAGGTTGTCCCAGTCGCTCACCTGGAGGAGGTAGGCGCAGATGGCCTGGACGGGCTCGGTCTCGTCGAAGGCCGCGCGGTCGATCGACTCCAGGTACCGCCGGGCGATCGCCGCGAACTCCTCACGGAAGGCCGCGTCGCGGAAGGGCAGTTCACGCAGATGCAGGACGAGGTCGTGCTTGAGGAACTTGACGTCCTTGGCGAACTTCAACTCCAAGAGGTTGTTTTCCGCGAGGAGTTGGTCGACCCTGCGGTGGATCTCCATGCGGTGCGTGAAGTTGGCGATCTCGTCGCGCCGGTTGCTGATGGACTTCGCCTCCGCCTTGTCGGAGACCCGCCAGTCGTACACCCGGTTGGGGATGAGGGTGATGCGGCGGGCGGTGGCGTACGCCTGGGCGGAGAAGAGCAGGTCCTCGTAGTGGATGCCGACCGGGAAGCGCAGGCCCTCGTCGAGCAGGAACCGCCTGCGGTAGCACTTGTTGGTCGACAGGGTGTCGAAGACCAGCAGGTCGGGCAGTTCGGAGATCGACTCCAGGGTCCGGGTGCGCCGGTACAGCCAGGGGTACCACTTGACCTCCTTGCGCGTGCGCGAGTCGACGTGCACGCGTACGCACAGGCCGGAGACCAGGTCCGCGCCGGTGGACTCCGCGGCCTCCAGCATGTTGCGGCAGGCGTCGCGCTCCAGGACGTCGTCGCTGTCGAGGAAGACGACGTAGGTGCCGCGGGCCTCGGTGATGCCGCGGTTGCGGGGGGCACCGCAGCCGCCGCTGTTCTCGGGCAGCCGGCAGGCGCGGACCCGGCCGGGGTGCGCCGCGGCCAGACCGCGCGCCACCTCGTACGAGCCGTCGGTGCTCCGGTCGTCGACGACGATCACCTCGACGTCGTGCAGCGTCTGGTCCAGGACGGAACGCACGGCCGTGGACAGCCGGGCGGCGTCGTTGTAGACGATGACGACCACGGAGACGGCAGGTCTCCTGGGCCCGGACCCGGTGGACGCGCGGCGCTCGGCGGACGCGCGAGGTTGATCCTCGTTCATCCTATTAATCGTAGTCAGTGCAGCCCGTTTTGGAGCGCTATCGACCGTTCCTCGCGTGTTGGAACACCCACGTCCGGTACACCACGAAGCGGAACGCCGAGGCCAGGACGATCGACAGCGCCTTGGCGATGTTGGAGCCGAGCGGACCGCTCATGCCCAGACCCTGATAGCCGGCGTAGAACAGCAGGCTCTCCATGGCGACACCGAGCCCGCTGAACGCGAAGAAGAGAACGATCTGGCGCCGGGTGCGCGAGGCCCGGTCCCGGTAGGCGAAGTGGCGGAAGCCGAGGTAGTTCGTCCCCATGGCGACACAGCTCGCGACCACCGTGGCGACCATCGGGGCCCACCGCAGGCCGTGCAGCGCCAGATTGAAGAAGAGGATGTTGACGACCACCCCGCTGCCGCCGACGACGGCGAACCGGGCGACCTCCAGAACGAGGCGGCGGGCCCTCGGGACACTCGGGACGGAGCGGGGGCGGACGACGGGGGCGGGCAGGGTGGCGACGCGAGCCCGGCCCTCGGAGAGATGCACTGTCACGGGTCCGGATCCTCCACAGGTCTGTCCGTCGGTCGAGCCCACCCTAAGCTAAATGTCCTATTTACCAGGTATAGGTAAATCGCGAGCCGGAGTTTCTTCGGAGAATCACCAGAGGCCGGCAAGAAGGCAGGCGCGCGTCCTCCCCCGCGCGCGAAAACGGGGGCGGGCCCCGCGCCTGGGCTGGGGGGGGGGGGCGCGCGCGCGGC
>NZ_JBHYXD010000081.1:9071-23863 GCF_042751995.1 Streptomyces sp. NPDC059371
CTTTCTATCGTCCCCTGCTCCTCCTCCCCCCCCCCTCCCTCCGGGGGGCCCCCCCCCCCCCCCCCCGCGCCCCCCCCCCCCCCCGTTCACGTACCGCTCAGGAATGCGAGCGCAGCAGGGTCCGCATCGTCCGCATCGCCACCGACAGGTTGGCGAGGTCGAACGAGTCCGAGCCCTGGATCTCGTCCAGGGTCGTGCGGGCCCGCCCGAGGATCGCCGCGTTCTTCTCCTGCCAGGCCTCGAAGCGCTGCTCGGGAGTGGAGGTCCCGTTGCCCACCGCCAGGACGTCGGCGGTCAGCGCCGCGTGGGCCGCGTACAGGTCCTCGCGGATCGAGGCGCGGGCCATGGACTGCCAGCGGTCGGCGCGCGGCAGCTCGATGATGCGGTCCATGAGCCGGGTGATGCCGAGACGGTCGGCGAGGTCGTAGTAGACCTCGGCGACGGCCATCGGGTCCTGGCCCGTGCGGTCGGCCACCGAGACGATGTCCAGCGCCGGGAAGGCGGAGGAGAACCCGGCCACACGGGTGGCGAGTTCGTCCGGCACGCCGGCGTCCGACAGCTCGTCGTAGATCTGCTGGTACCACTCCAGGTCCGTCCCGCGGACCAGCTTGGGCAGCTCCGACCACACCTGCTCGACGCCGTCGGTGAAGAAGCTGATCGTCTCGGCGAGCTGGAGCGGCTGCGGCCGGTTGTTGAGCAGCCAGCGCGTGCCGCGCTCGACGAGCCGGCGCGAGTGCAGCCGGATCCGGGTCTGCACGTCGGCGGCGACGGCGTTGTCGAGCGCCTCCACCGCGTCCCACACCGCGCTGGAGTTGAAGATCGCGCGGGCCGCGGTCTGCGCCCGGACGATCTCCTCCAGCGAGGCACCCGTCTCCTCGCGCAGGCGGTGCAGGAAGCTCGTACCGCCCGTGTTGACCGTGTCGTTGACCAGGACGGTCGTCACGATCTCCCGGCTCAGCGCGTGGCCCTCGATCTGCTCGCGGAACTTGTCGCGCAGTGCCGTCGGGAAGTACGCGAGCAGCAGGTTCTGCAGATACGGGTCGTCGGGCAGCGAGGTGGCGAGCAGCTCGACGGAGACCGTGATCTTCGTGTACGCGAGCAGGACGGCCGTCTCCGGACCGGTCAGACCCTGGCCGGCGTTGAGCCGCTCGCGGATCTGGCGCTCGGTGGGCAGGAACTCCAGGGCCCGGTCGAGATGCCCCTCGCGGACCAGGTGGCGCAGGAAGCGCTGCTGGGCGTGGAGCATGCTCGGGGACTGGGCCAGCGCGTTGGAGATCGCCACGTTCTGCGCGTAGTTGTTGCGCAGCACCAGGGCGCCGACCTCGTCGGTCATCTCGGCGAGCAGCTTGTTGCGCTGCTTGACGGTCAGATCGCCGTTGGCCACCACCGCGTTGAGCAGGATCTTGATGTTCACCTCGTGGTCGGAGGTGTCCACGCCCGCGCTGTTGTCGATGGCGTCGGTGTTGATCCTGCCGCCGTGCTGGGCGAACTCGATCCGGCCGAGCTGGGTCAGACCCAGGTTGCCGCCCTCGCCGACGACCTTGACGCGCAGGTCGGCGCCGTCGACGCGGATCGCGTCGTTGGCCTTGTCGCCGACCTCGGCGTGCGACTCGGCGGACGACTTCACGTACGTGCCGATGCCGCCGTTCCACAGCAGGTCGACGGGCGCCTGGAGGATGGCCCGCATCAGGTCGGCCGGCGTCATCTTCACGACGTTCGACTCGATGCCGAGGGCCTCGCGGATGTGCGCGTTGACCGGGATGGCCTTGGCGCTGCGCGGGAAGACGCCGCCACCGGCCGAGATCAGCTCGGTGTCGTAGTCGGCCCACGAGGAGCGCGGCAGCTCGAACAGACGGCGGCGCTCGGCGTACGAGGTCTCCGCGTCCGGGGTCGGGTCGATGAAGATGTGCCGGTGGTCGAACGCGGCGACCAGGCGGATGTGCTCGGAGAGCAGCATGCCGTTGCCGAACACGTCGCCGGACATGTCGCCGACGCCGACCACGGTGAAGTCCTGCGTCTGGGTGTTGACGCCGAGCTCCCGGAAGTGCCGCTTCACGGACTCCCAGGCACCGCGGGCGGTGATGCCCATCTTCTTGTGGTCGTATCCGGCGGAGCCGCCGGAGGCGAAGGCGTCGCCGAGCCAGAAGTCGTACGACTGGGCGACCTCGTTGGCGATGTCCGAGAACGTCGCCGTGCCCTTGTCGGCCGCGACCACGAGGTAGGTGTCGTCCTCGTCGTGCCGGACGACGTCGGCGGGCGGGACGATCTCGCCGGCCACCATGTTGTCGGTGATGTCGAGGAGCGCGGAGATGAAGGTCCGGTAGCTGCGGATGCCCTCGGCCATCCAGGCGTCGCGGTCCACGGACGGGTCGGGGAGCTGCTTGGCGACGAAGCCGCCCTTGGCGCCGACCGGCACGATGACGGTGTTCTTCACCATCTGCGCCTTGACCAGGCCGAGGATCTCCGTGCGGAAGTCCTCCTTCCGGTCGGACCAGCGCAGACCGCCGCGTGCGACCTTGCCGAAGCGCAGGTGCACGCCCTCGACGCGGGGCGAGTACACCCAGATCTCGAACGCCGGGCGCGGCGCCGGAAGGTCCGGGATGGCCGTCGGGTCGAACTTCATCGAGACGTACTCGTGCGGCTTGCCGCCGACCGCCTGCTGGAAGAAGTTCGTGCGCAGGGTCGCCTTGATCAGGTGGAGGAAGGACCGCAGGATCCGGTCCTCGTCCAGCGAGGCGACCTGGTCGAGGGCCGCCTCCAGCTCCTCCAGCAGCGCGTCGGTCAGCTCGACACCGGCGCGCTGGCGCTCCGGCGACATCCGCGCCTCGAACAGCGAGACGAGCAGCCTGGTGGTGTGGACGTTGTTGCGGAGGGTGTCCTCCATGTAGTCCTGGCTGAAGGTGGAACCGGCCTGGCGCAGGTACTTCGCGTAGGCGCGCAGCACCATCGACTGCCGCCAGGTGAGCCCGGCGCTCAGCACGAGGGCGTTGAAGCCGTCGATCTCGGCCTGTCCGGTCCAGGTGGCGGCGAAGGCCTCCTGGAACCGCTCGCGGCCGTCGTCGCCGAGGTGGTCGCCGTTGCCGTTCAGGGACTTGGGCAGGCGCAGCCCGAAGTCGTAGATCCACGCGGTCGTACGGTCCGAGCAGCGCAGTTCGTAGGGCCGCTCGTCGGTGACCTCGACGCCCATGCGGTTCAGGGCCGGCAGGACCGCGGAGAGCGAGACCTGCTCGCCGGTGCGGTAGATCTTGAAGCGGCGTTCACCGGGCGCCGCGCCCACCGGCTCGTACAGGCTGAGCGCGAAGTCCTTGCTCGCCTCCTGCCCGAGCGCCTGGAGGTGGACCAGGTCGGCGACGGCGGAACGCGGGGAGTGGTCGGCCTTGTAGCCCTCGGGGAAGGCGTTGCCGTAGCGGCGCAGCAGTTCCGCGGCGCGCTCCTCGCCGCACTCGGCGGTCAGCGCCTCCGCGAAGCCGTCGGCCCAGGAGCGGGCGGCCTCGACGAGGCGGGCCTCGATGCGCTCCTTGTCGGAGTCGGAGAGCTGCGGCAGCTCGGTACCGGGCTCGACGCGGACCACGAAGTGCAGCCGGGACAGGATCGACTCGGTGTTCCAGGCCGTGAAGTCGACGCTGGTGCCGTTGAGCTCTTCCTTGAGGATGTCGATGATCCGCAGCCGCACACCGGTGGTGTAGCGGTCGCGCGGGAGGTAGACGAGGGCCGAGTAGTAGCGGCCGTACTCGTCCTGGCGCAGGTAGAGCCGCAGCCGGCGGCGCTCCTGGAGGTACAGGACGGAGGTGACGATCGCGCGGAGCTCGTCGGCGGGGGTCTGGAACAGCTCGTCGCGCGGGTACGTCTCCAGGATCTGGAGCAGGTCGCGTCCGTCGTGGCTGTTGGGCGAGAACCCGGCACCGCGCAGGACCTCGTCGACCTTGCGGCGGACGACGGGCACCCGGCGCACGGACTCGGTGTACGCGGCGGAGGAGAACAGGCCCAGGAAGCGGCGCTCCCCGATCACCTCGCCGTTCTCGTCGAACTTCTTGACGCCGACGTAGTCCAGGTACGACGGCCGGTGCACGGTGGCGCGGCTGTTCGCCTTGGTCAGGACGAGCAGCTTGTGCTCGCGGGCCTTGGCCCGGGCGTCGGCGGGCAGCCGCTCGAAGGACGGGCTGACCGGGTGGCTGTCCTCGCCGTGCTGCGGGTCGGAGCGCAGGATGCCGAGCCCGGTGCCGGGGACGGCGGCCAGCGAGTCGTCGTCGCGGAGCTGGTACTCGCGGTACCCGAGGAAGGTGAAGTGGTCGCCGGAGAGCCAGCGCAGCAGCTCCCGGGCCTCCTCGACCTCCTGGTCGCGCAGATCGTCGGCGGTGGGCTCGGTGGGGAGCTCCTCGGCCATCCGCAGCGCCGCGTCGCGCATCTTCTCCCAGTCCTCGACGGCCTCGCGGACGTCGGACAGGACGCGCAGCAGGTCGGCGGTGATCTGCTTCAGGTCGGCGCGGTCGGTCTCCCGGTCGATCTCGACGTGGATCCAGGACTCGACGTGCGCGTCGTGCGGCAGGTCCTCGGCGGAGGGCCGCTTGGGCAACACCTCGATGAGCTTGCCGGTGAGGTCGCGCCGGACGACGAACTGCGGGTGGATGACGACGTGGATGCCGCGTCCCTGGCGGGACAGCTCGTTGGTCACCGAGTCGACGAGGAAGGGCATGTCGTCCGTGACCACCTCGACGACGGAATGGCTGGAGGTCCAGCCGTTCTCCTCGACGGTGGGTGTGTGCACGCGCACGTTGGCCGTGCCCTGAGGGCGTGTCTCGGCCAGTCTGTAGTGGGAGAAGGCCGTTCCGAAGACATCGACCGGGTCGCGGTCGGTGAGGTCCTCCGGGGCCGTGTGCAGGTAGTAGCGCTGGAGGAACGCGAGCACGGTGTCCCGGTCGGGGGTGCCCTCGCCCGTCGTCCCAGTCGGTAGGTGCCCCCCGACCGGGCTGTTCTCAGCTACCCGGGCGGCCCTCTCGAGCAGCTCGGCCTTGGCTTCGTCCAGCTTGGTCTGCATTGTCCTCTGGCTCCTGTCGCGCGCCGTTGCGTGACGTTGAAGGAAATACGGTCTCTTCGCTTCCGACGCAACGCCGTGACGCGGGGTGTCCGGTCTGGTTCGACGCTATGCCGCAAGGGGAGACGGGCGGAGGGGTATCGGCCATTCTGGGCCGCCCCGGAGACTGTGACGCCGCTCTCGGCGACGTCCGTTCCCCGGGTGCCGGCGACGTACGGATCGCGTTGCCGTGGGCGCTCGCCGCGTTTCCGCTCGCGCACAAGGCCGTCGCCGTGATCCCGTCCCGCCCGTGAAGATCAGCGATCGGCGCCCGGTCACGGATGTCGTCCGTGCGCTCCGGGCGCGGGGCAGGGGCGACGATGCCCCCGCGAGATATCGCGCTGATCACGCCACCAGGCTATCGCCCCCGACCGGGGGGTCGTCATGAGCCGTATGTGTACAAAACCGGGGGTGGAACTTTGACACTATGCACAGGGGCGAAGAGGGCGACGGCATGCAGTACGAGCCGACTGCGGGCTACCGTCGTCCTACGGACCGTGTTCTGCCCCTTGGCAAGCACCTCCCCCGGAGGCAGGTTGACGGGGACGGCGAACGCGACGCGCAAGGACGGCCGACGGGAGCGCAGCACCATGGCAGCGAAGATCCTGATTGTCACCGGCGACGCGGCGGAGTCGCTGGAAGTCCTCTACCCCTACCAGCGTCTGCGCGAGGAGGGCTACGAGGTCCACATCGCGGCCCCCACCCGCAAGAAGCTGCAGTTCGTGGTGCACGACTTCGAGCCCGGCTTCGACACCTACACCGAGAAGCCCGGCTACACCTGGCCCGCGGACCTGGCGTTCGCGGAGGTCGACCCCGGCGCGTACGTCGCCCTGGTCATTCCCGGCGGGCGCGCCCCGGAGTATCTGCGCAACGACCTGGAACTCCGCAAGATCCTGAAGTCCTTCTTCGACGCGGACAAGCCGGTGGCCCAGATCTGTCACGGGCCGTTGCTGACCGCGGCCGTGGACAGCCTGAGCGGGCGCCGCGTCACGGCCTATCCCGCGCTGGAACTCGACATGCAGGCGGCCGGTGCGACCTTCCAGGACGCGGAGGCCGTCGTCGACGGAACGCTGGTCTCCTCGCGCGCCTGGCCGGACCATTCCGCCTGGATGCGTGAGTTCCTCAAGGTGCTGCGCTCGAAGGCCCCGGTGAGCTGAGACAGGCCCGTCCGGGAGGCGGGCGGAAGCCTCAGGCCGCCCGTCTGCCGGCCTCCTCGACGGCCTCCTCCAGGCTGTCCACCACGGGAACGCCGGCCTCCTCCAGGCTGGCTCGGCTGTGGGAGCCGCCGGTGTAGAGGACGGCCCCGGCGCCGACGTGCCGCGCGGCGGTCGCGTCGTCCACCGCGTCACCGATGACCACCACACGGGCCGGTTCGACACCGGCGAGCGCGGCGAGGTGGCGCACCATGTGCTCGGCCTTGCTGCCGCCGGAGGGCCCGGTCCGGCCGTCGACCCGGAGGAAGTGCGGTTCGATGCCGAAGCCGCGCACCAGCGGGACCAGGTTCTCGTGCCCGTACATGCTCAGGAGGGACTGGCTGCGGCCCGCCGCCTCCCATCCGGCGAGCAGCGCGGGCACCCCGGCGGTGAGCCCGCACGCCCTGCGGTGCTCGGCGTAGTACCGGTGGAAGGTGTCGTCCATGACCTGCCACTCGGTGTCCGTCGGCAGCCGGCCCATCAGCCGCTCGTAGAACCTCGGCACGGGCACGCAGTACATCGCCCGATACCGCTCCAAGGTGATCGGCTCGAGCCCCAGCTCGGCGAAGGCCGCGTTCGTCGCCCCGATGATCGCGTCATTGTCGTGGAACAGCGTGCCGTTCCAGTCCCACACAATGTGCGCGTTTCCTTGCTTCCCCATACCGAGAACGTACCCGCCACCACCGACAACGCGTCATCGTGGGGGGCCGGGCGGACGGAGACAGGGCGGGCGGAGACAGGCGGCTACTCCCCGAGTCCGACCAGGCCCGGGACCTCCTGCGTGGCGAACCACAGCAGCTCGTGGTCCTCGGCCCCGTCCACCACGAACTGGGCGTCGTCGTCGCCCGCGTCCGCCGCGCCGAGCGCCGCCGCGGCCGCGGTCACGTCCGTATCGGCGTCGTCCGCGTCGACGTGCACGGCTGCCGCCTTCGCCAGGGTCACGTCCTGGGAGACCCGCACCTCACCGAGCGCCGCGGGGTCGAGTCCCCGGTCGGGGTCGGCCGCCGCCACCCGGTCCGGGACGTCGACCGCGACGACGACCCGGCGCCGCGCGGCCTCCCGGTCGATGGCCAGCAGCCGCAGCGAGGCCAGTGCGGCGCGGCTCAGCGCCGCGTACTCCAGCTCCTCGATGTCGTCGGACACGTACCACTCGCGCAGGGCGGGCGTGACGGCGTACGCGGTGAACGGTCCCGTCTGCAGCTCTCCCGTCTTGTACGCCTCGGCGAGACCGGAGAGGGTCAGGGGGACGTAGACGCGCATGGCTGGCCGCTTTCGTAGTCGGGGCTCCGAGGGTCACGCGGTGCGAGCACTCCGGGGAGGGCGGTCCCGCGCCTCCGGGGAGGGCCTTCAGGATACGTGCGGGCGTCCCCTTTCGAGGTCCGGGCCGCACCCGTCGCGGCGTCCACCCCACGCCCGCGATTCACCCGGCACTCCCCTTCGCCGCCAAGGATTCCGCGTCTCCGGGCAACCCTGATAGGTGAACTCTCCGGCGGCCGCGGCACGCGCCCGCCGCGCTTGCGCGGGCCCCTCCCCGGCTCGTACAAGATCCCCGACACGAACGTTACCGGCGGGTATCGCCGGTCCGGACGACGAGCGGGGACGACCTATGAACAAGGTGATGACGAGGACCAGGCGCCACCCGGGCACCCGTCCGCCCGGCCGTCAGGACTCCCGCCGCCCCGGCGGCGCCCCACCGGGCACGGGCACCCCCGCCAGGCGCCCGGGCGGCACCCCACCCCAGGACACCAGCCCGCCCCCCGCGCCCCCCACAGGCACCCTGCCGGGCGGAGAGGCCGGGACGAGCACTCCGCCGCGCGGTGCGGCCCGGACAGGCGCCCTGACACCCGGCGAGACCCGGACAGGCGCCCTGCCACCCGGAGGGGCCCGACCGAGCACCCTGCCGCCCGGCGAGACCCGGACGCTCGCCACGGCGCCCCCCGGGGCGCCCGGGCGCCCCGCTCCGGGGCCCCGCCCCACCGACGTCTTCGCCGAGCGGCTGCTGGCCGTCCTGAGCGGTGCCCGACCCGTCCACTGCATGCTGCGCCACACCGCGGGCCGGGCCTACGACGAACTGGTCCGGCTCGCCGAGCGCGGCCCGCTGCGCACGCGCGGCGCCCGCCCCGTCGTCCGGGACATCGGCTACTACGTCGCCCGCCCGGACGCCGTCGAGGCCTTCGCCCGCATCGGCGCCGGCGACCAGCTCCGCGCCATGGCCTTCCGGCTGGAACAGGGCCCCGACCTCCGCTGGCGCTGCACGGCGATCGAACTCGGCGGCCCCCGCACACCCCACCCTCACGACTGAACGAAGCCCGGCCCACGGCCAGGCCCGGCCCACGGCCCCGGAGAAGTCCTTCACCGCCCCGGACACGGGAAGGGCCGGACACCAGGTGTCCGGCCCTTCCCGTGTCATCCGGTCGCCTGCGGTGGCACCGCCCGCCGCACGCGACCCTCACTCACTTCTTGCGGCGGCGCACGCCACCTTTCTGGGCCTTGCGGCGCTCCGCGCGCGTGAGGCCGTCCGCCTCGGACCGCACGGGCTCGTCGCTGGCGAAGTCGCCCTCGACGATGCCGCCCTCGCCGTCCACGGTCGGCGCGGAGAAGTGCAGCCGGTCCGGCCGCTGCGGGGCGTCGAGGCCCTTGGCGCGGATCTCGGGGCGCGCCGCGCCCGCACCCGCGGGGACCGCCTCCTGCTTGGCCAGGGACGGCGCGGAGTCCTGGACCGGGACTTCCTCGACCTGCTGCTCGACCTGGACCTCCAGGTTGAACAGGTAGCCGACGGACTCCTCCTTGATGCCGTCCATCATGGCGCTGAACATGTCGAAGCCCTCCCGCTGGTACTCGACCAGCGGGTCCTTCTGGGCCATCGCACGCAGGCCGATGCCCTCCTGGAGGTAGTCCATCTCGTAGAGGTGCTCACGCCACTTGCGGTCCAGGACCGACAGCACGACCCGGCGCTCCAGCTCACGCATGATCTCGGAGCCGAGCTGCTCCTCGCGGGCCGCGTACTGGTCGTGGATGTCGTCCTTGATGGACTCGGAGATGAACTCGGCGGTCAGACCGGAACGGTCGCCGGCCTCCTCCTCCATCTCGTCGACGGTGACCTTCACGGGGTAGAGCTGCTTGAAGGCGCCCCACAGCCGGTCGAGGTCCCACTCCTCGGCGAAGCCCTCGGCGGTCTCGGCCTCGATGTAGGCGTCGATGGTGTCGTCCATGAAGTGCTGGATCTGCTCCTGCAGGTCCTCGCCCTCCAGGACACGGCGGCGCTCGCCGTAGATGACCTCGCGCTGCCGGTTGAGCACCTCGTCGTACTTCAGGACGTTCTTGCGGGTCTCGAAGTTCTGCTGCTCGACCTGCGACTGCGCGGATGCGATGGCGCGGGTGACCATCTTGTTCTCGATCGGCACGTCGTCCGGCACGTTCGCCATCGACATGACGCGCTCGACCATCTGCGCCTTGAACAGGCGCATCAGGTCGTCGCCCAGCGAGAGGTAGAAGCGGGACTCGCCCGGGTCGCCCTGACGACCGGAACGACCGCGGAGCTGGTTGTCGATGCGCCGCGACTCGTGGCGCTCGGTGCCGAGCACGTAGAGACCGCCGAGGTCCTTGACCTCTTCGTTCTCCGCGCGGACGGCCTGCGCGGCCTTCTCCAGGGCGGCGGGCAGGGCGTGCGCCCACTCCTCGATGTGCTCCTCGGGGTCGAGGCCGCGCTGGCGCAGCTCCGCCTCGGCGAGGTCCTCGGGGTTGCCGCCGAGCTTGATGTCCGTACCGCGGCCGGCCATGTTGGTGGCGACGGTCACGGCACCCCGGCGGCCGGCCTGGGCGACGATCGTCGCCTCCCGGTCGTGCTGCTTGGCGTTCAGCACCTCGTGCTGGACACCGCGCTTGGAGAGCTGCTGCGAGAGGTACTCGGACTTCTCGACCGACGTCGTACCGACGAGGATCGGCTGGCCCTTCTCGTGCTTCTCGACGATGTCGTCGACGACCGCCTCGAACTTCGCGACCTCGGTGCGGTAGATCAGGTCGGACTGGTCCTTGCGGACCATCGGCCGGTTGGTCGGGATCGGGACGACGCCGAGCTTGTAGATCTGGTGGAACTCGGCGGCCTCGGTCATCGCCGTACCGGTCATGCCGGAGAGACCGGCCACTTCCTTGCCGCTGTGGTCGTGGCGCTTGTAGAGGCGGAAGAAGTTCTGCAGGGTGATCGTGGCGAGCGTCTGGTTCTCGTCCTTGATGTCCACCCCTTCCTTCGCCTCGATCGCCTGGTGCATGCCCTCGTTGTAGCGGCGGCCGGCGAGGATACGGCCGGTGTGCTCGTCGACGATCATGACTTCGCCGTCGATGACGACGTAGTCCTTGTCCTTCTTGAACAGTTCCTTGGCCTTGATGGCGTTGTTCAGGTAACCGACGAGCGGGGTGTTCACCGACTCGTAGAGGTTGTCGATGCCCAGCCAGTCCTCGACCTTGGCGACGCCGGGCTCGTGGATGGCGACGGTGCGCTTCTTCTCGTCGACCTCGTAGTCGCCGGTCTCCTCGATGCCCTTCAGGGGGTTGCCGGGCTCGCCCTTCTTCAGGCGGGTGACCAGCTTGGCGAAGTCGCCGTACCACTTGGTGGCCTGGTCGGCCGGGCCGGAGATGATCAGCGGCGTACGGGCCTCGTCGACGAGGATGGAGTCGACCTCGTCGACGATCGCGAAGTTGTGGCCACGCTGGACGAGCTCGTCCTGGGACCACGCCATGTTGTCGCGCAGGTAGTCGAAGCCGAACTCGTTGTTCGTGCCGTACGTGATGTCGCACGCGTACTGCTCACGGCGCTGGGCCGGGGTCATGTTGGCGAGGATGCAACCGACCTCGAGGCCCAGGAACTTGTGGACGCGGCCCATCATTTCGGAGTCGCGCTCGGCCAGGTAGTCGTTGACCGTGATGAGGTGAACGCCTTTCCCGGAGAGGGCGTTCAGATACGCGGGCAGGGTGCCGACGAGGGTCTTGCCCTCACCGGTCTTCATCTCCGCGACATAACCGAGGTGGAGCGCGGCGCCACCCATGATCTGCACGTCGTAGTGACGCTGGCCAAGAGCGCGCTTGGCCCCTTCACGGACGGTCGCGAAGGCCTCGGGCAGCAGGTCGTCGAGGCTCTCGCCGTCGGCGTACCGCTGCTTGTACTCATCGGTGAGGGCCCTCAGCTCGGCGTCGGAGAGGTCGACGAAGTCCTCTTCGATGGAGTTGACCTGGTCCGCGATGCGGTGCAGTTTGCGCAGGATCTTGCCTTCGCCTGCACGCATGATCTTCGAGAGGACGGACACGGGGGTTTGTCTCCTTGCCGGTCGGGCCTGGGACGGTCGGTTTCAATGACAGTTTCAAATCACAGCTTGAGCAACGGCCATCGTAAGCGAGGACCACACCACGCCGGGAGGTCTGCCGGTGACAGCCACCAGGACAACGGACAGGGGTCGCCTAAGGTGCCGCGTTCACACAGCGAAAAGTAGCGAACCGGTCACCCAGGGCAAAGGAATGGCATCCTTCCGGTTGCCCGAGCAGAATCGCCCGATGGACCCCGTCACGCTGACCACCGACCGTCTCGTCCTCCGCGCCGTGGACGTGGGCGACACCGACGCGGTCTTCGAAGCCGCACAGGATCCCGACATCCAGCGCTGGACCACCATCCCGTCCCCCTATCTGCGCGAGCACGCGACGGGCTTCACGGACCAGATCGTGCCCGAGGGCTGGGCGGACGGCTCGGCCTTCGCCTTCGGGGTCTTCCTCCCCACCGGGGAACTCGTCGGGATGCTCTCCATCACCATGCGCTCCCTGGGCGTCGGCGAAGTCGGGTACTGGGCGACCAAGGAGCACCGCGGCAACGGCTACATCGCCGAGGCCACCGTCGCCGCCTCCCGCTGGGCCTTCACCGACCTGTCCGTCGACCGCGTCGAATGGCGCGCCGAGGTCGGCAACGCCGGTTCCCGCGCGGTCGCCGAACGGGCCGGCTTCACCATCGAGGGGACCCTGCGCTCCGCCCTCAACAACAAGGGCGTACGCAGGGACTGCTGGGTGGGTTCGCTGCTCCCGTCGGACCTGGGTCTGCCCTCGACGGCCCCGTACCTGCCGGGCAGGTGAGCGCCGCGGCGGCTCCGCGGGCGATCGCGCGCCGGCCGCCGGACCCGGCCGCCGCCCGCGCGACCCGCACCCGGGTCCCGCCCCGGCGCCGCCGCGGTCCGTCCGTGAGCGCCCCGGTTGTCAGTGGCACCGCCTAACGTGTGGGCATGACGAGTCTCCCGCGTCCCACCACCGAACTCTCCGCGGACGAAGCCCGGCGTATCGCTCTGCGGGCGCAGGGTTTCCTGGGCGTCCCGGACCGCCGGGCGGGCGTCCGCGGAGTCCTGCGGCACCTCGGCGCGGTGCAGCTCGACACGATCTCCGTCCTCGCCCGCTCGCACGAACTGATTCCGTACGCCCGGCTCGGCGCCGTCGGCCGCAAGACCGTGGAGCAGGCGTACTGGACGTCCGCGCCGTCCGGCGGGACATCCCCGGCACCGCACGCGTTCGAGTACTGGTCCCACGCGGCCTGCATCCTGCCCGTGGAGGAGTGGCCGCACTTCGCGTTCCGCCGCCGCGCCTACCGCGCCCGCCCGCACTGGAACCACGACCTGCCCGACGGCGCCTACGACCAGGTCCTCAAGCAGCTCCGCGCCGAAGGCCCGCTGACGGCCACGGACTTGGGCGGGGCGAAGAAGACCAGCGAGTGGTGGGACTGGTCGGGCACGAAGGTGGCTGTCGAACGCGCGCTGATGTACGGCGAGGTGGTGTGCGTGGAGCGGCGCGGCTGGAAGCGGGTCTACGACCTCGCGGAGCGGGCCGTCCCGAAGGCCCTGCTGCACGACGAGCTGGACGACAGGGAGTGCCTGCGCCGTCTGGTGCGCCTGGCCGGACAGTCCCTAGGCGTCGGCACCCGCGCGGACATCGCCGACTATCACCGCCTCAAGCTGGAGCAGGTCGACGCGGTGATCGCGGACTCTGGTCTGGTCGCGGTCACGGTGGAGGGCTGGGGCCGGACCGCGGCCGGCAAGGGCGGTGCGGGGAGCGCGGGCGCGAGACCGGCCGGGAGCGCGTGGGCGGACCCCGCGGCGCTGGAGACGGTCCCGCGCGGCCGTCACCGCACGACGCTCCTGTCGCCGTTCGACTCCCTCATCTGGGAGCGGGCACGCACGGAACGGATCTTCGATTTCACGCATCGCCTGGAGGCGTACACGCCCAAGCCGAAGCGGGTCCACGGCTACTTCGCGATGCCGGTCCTCGCCGGCGGCCGGCTCGTCGGCCGGGTCGACCCGGCGCGGGAGGGCCGCACACTGGTCGCCCGGCAGGTCACCCTGGACGGCGCGAAGGCGGTCCCGGCGGTGGCCCAGGCCCTGGTGGAGGCCGCGGACTGGGTGGACTGCACGGCGGTACGGGTCGAGCGGGTGGACGCCCCGGACCTGCGCGAACCGCTGACCGCGGAGCTCGCGCGCATCCTGGGATGATGCCCGGCGTCATCGGACGGCGTCCGGTGACGCCCAGGGTGACGCCTAGCGGATCTCGAGGATCTTCTCCCGCATCGCGTAGACCACGGCCTCCATCCTGGAGTGCAGTTGCAGCTTCTCCAGGATGTTCCGCACGTGGTTCTTCACGGTGTTCTCGGAGATGAACAGCTCCTTGGCGATGTCCCGGTTGTTCATCCCCGTGGCCACCAGCTTGAGGACCTCCAGCTCGCGGTCGGTGAGCCGCGGCGCGGGCACCAGCCGGCGTTCGTCCGTGCGCTGGATCATCGACTTGAACTCGGTGAGGAGCTTCGACGCCATCGACGGACTGATCTGCGACTGCCCGTCGGCGACCGCGCGGATGGCCGTGGCCACCTCGTCCGTGGAGATCTCCTTGAGGAGATAGCCGGTCGCCCCCGCCTTGATCGCGTCGTAGAGGTCGGCCTCCTCGTCGCTGATCGTCAGCATGATGATCTTCGCGCTGGGGGCCACCTCCTTGATGGAGGTGCACGCCTCGATACCGCCGCGCTTGGGCATCCGTACGTCCATCAGCACGATGTCGGGCAGCAGGTCGGCGGCCTTATCGACCGCCTCCGCCCCGTCCCCCGCCTCACCGACGACCTGGATGTCCTCCTCGGCCGCGAGCACGATCTCCAGACCGCGGCGGAAGAGGGCATGGTCATCGACGACGAGAACCCTGATGGGCTCGTCGCGTGAACTCCCGTCCAGGCCGGAGGCGACGACTCCGTCGCCGGTGTCGCCGGCACGCATCGGTCCGAAGCTGTCCGCCATCGTTCCTCCCCCTGAAGGCCGTGGCCTGTGTTTCCGTGGCATCGCCAACCCAAGGCAACGACCCACCGGTTGGGCCGGTGCGGCCATGATTCCACGTCCGGACGGCGGCGGGGTGACGGAGCGGGGCGTGAAGTGGTCGCACACCGGTGCCCCCGGGGGGGGCCCCCCGCCCCCCCGGGCCCCCGCGCCACCCGCCCAGGGGGGGGGGAGACGCCCAGCGCGCCCCCC
>NZ_JBHYXD010000081.1:23873-33112 GCF_042751995.1 Streptomyces sp. NPDC059371
GGGGTCTAGGGGCGGGGGGTTGATGAGACCCCCCACCCATCACCGGGGGGGCCCCCCCCCCCCCCCCGGGCCCCCCGGCTCATCCGTCACAGGGGACGGTCAGCCGCCGAGCGCGCCACCCGGAGCGTCCGCCCCGCCCTGGGTGACCATCGGGTCCGTGCTGAGGTGGATGACCCCGTAGTCGTACGCGTGGCGCCGGTAGACGACGCTGGGCTCCTTCGTCTCGGAGTCGACGAAGAGGTAGAAGTCGTGCCCGACCAGCTCCATTTCGTAGAGCGCCTGGTCGAGCGTCATCGGTGCGGCCACGTGGGTCTTCTCCCGGACGACACAGGGGCCTTCCCCCATGATCTCGAGAGAGCCGATCTTCTTGGTGGGCACGGCGTCCGGCTCCTCGTCGTGGACGACGTCACCGCTGCCGTTCAGGGTCGCGGCCCCCGGGACGACGTCGGCGACCTCGGCCGCCGAGATCCTGCCGTTGCCACGGCGGGTGTAGCGCTTGTCGTGCTGCTTGCGCAGCCGGGCCTCGAGCTTGTCCGCGGCCAGGTCGAGTGCTGCATACGCGTCGCTTGCCGCTGCCTCCGCCCGGATCACCGGCCCGCGGGAGTGGAGCGTGATCTCCACCCGGTCACTGCGGTCGGCCTGTCGGGGGTTGGGCTCCTTGGACACCTCGACGTCGAGGCTGATCACCTTGCCATCGAGCTTCTGGATCTTCTCCAGCTTCAGCTTCTCGGCCACGTGCTTGCGGAACCGCTCAGGCACCTCGGTCTTGCGGCCCTTGACGACGATGTCCACGCAGAACTCCGTTCCCGGATAGCCCCGCTCCACTGGCGGAGCATCTCCCTTTTGCACCAGGTTCCGGTGAGCCCCGGAACCTCGGACTCGGTGACTTTCACCTCCTCCTCCCCCAAGGACAAGATCTCCACCCCACCGATGCGGGTGATTGCCGGAAAGTCACGCTTCGGCACTCGGATGCGCGAGGTACGGCCTGCGCCATTGCCTCACAACCGAACATATCTCGCCCGGACGGATGTCGTCACCCTCTACTGATACGTACCTCCGTTCAGGTGAATTGACCCTCTCGTTACCTGCAACTATGCAACTTCTCGGTTAGTTCCGGTTTATTTCGAAGGCGTCCGGCGGTGCCGCGATCACGGCCGAGCAGACCATGTCGCCACACTTCCCTTCGGCCTGCTCCCTACCCCTGATTCGCCCGTACACCTCCGTCCGTACCGTCCTCTCACCCGTCCATCCCAGCGCCCGCACACCCGACTGCGCCGTCCGCACCGCTCGCGCCGCCTCCGCCAGCGACGCCCCCGTCGTCATCAGGTCGTCCACCAGCACGACCCGCCCGCCCCCGGCCAGCAGCCGCTCGCCCCCGGCGACGACCTCCAGGGCGCCGGCCACATTCGCCGCCCGCTGACGGGAGTTCAGCCCCGACTGGTCGGCCACGGCCCGCCGCTGCCGCAGCACACCGAGCACCCGGGCCGGTGTTCCGGTGCGCCGCAGTTCCCGCGCCGCCGCGAGCGCGATCCGCCGCACCGGATCATGGCCCCGCGCCCGGACCGCCCACCGCGCCGACGGCACGGGCACCAGCAGCACGGGCCCGTGCCCCGCCCCGGCCTCCCCGACCGGCACACCACCGGTGCCCGCCCCCGTCTCCCATACCAGCGCGCCGCCACCACCCGGCCCGGCCCGCTCTCCCCGCACGTCCCCCCTCCTGGACGCCGGCTCTCCCCATACGTCCCCCTTCCCGAACCCCTGTCGTCCCTGCGGAGCCACGAGCCGCCCTCCCGGACCAGGACGTCCCGCAGGCCCCGGACCTGCCCGCACAGCCCCCGCGAGGGCCGCGCCCAGGGGTGCCGCCAGCGCCAGCGCACCCCGTTCCTTGTGAGCGAGGAGGATGGCCCGCACCTCGTCCCCGTAGGGAGCCGCCGCGTGCACCACGGACAGCCCCGCCGGCTCGGGCACCGGTCGCACCCGGCACGGCGCGGCCCCCGTCAGGGCGGCACGGCACTCGGGACAGAGCACCGTGCGAGGCCTCCCGCAGCCTCCGCACTCGGCCGGCAGCACCAGATCCGTGAGGTCCCGCCACCACCCCCGCATGGCGACCACTGTGCCAACGCCCGGCCCGCTCGACCACCCCTGTGGAAAACCGCGGAGAACCGCCTGTGGACAGCTCCCGAAACGACGGCGGGCCCGCCCGGAAACCGGACGAGCCCAGCCGAGACGCACACGGCGCTACCCCGGATAGACCGGCGCCGTCCCGTCCTGGACCACCTTCTGCCACTGCTCTCCCGCCGACAGCCGCACGATCCCGTCCGCCTCCGAGTGCGCCACCAGCGGCAACTGCTCGTCCTCCGACGCGGCGATCTCCTTGACGTTGGCCAGCACGGAGGGCGAGGTGCCCAGCGGAGTGGAGCCGTCGACCTGGACGTACTGCATCTGCTGCACGCCGCCCTTCTCACTGCCGACCACCACGAGGCGGCTGTCCCCGGCCCAGGACATGGCCGTGACCTCCTCGAGCTGGGGCGCGACGGAACGCGGCTCGACGATGAACGCACCGTCGGGCTCGTCGGCATCGGACCGCTCGACGCGTCCGATCTGCAGCGAGCTCTTGCCGTCCTTCTCGACGATCAGCGCGACACGCACACCGTCGGCGGCCACCCGCACCGCCTCGATGCGCCCGTCGAGCTCCGGCGTCTGCACGACGACGGGCTCGCCCGCGCCCTTGCGCAGCAGAAGCAGCCTGGGTTTCTTCGGGTCGCGGTCGGCCACCCACAGATCGCCGTGCGCGTCCCAGCTCGGCGTCGTCAGCCGGTCGCCGGCCGTCCTGCCCTGGCTGCGCACCACCGGCTCGGCGAGCGAACCGCCCGGCACCAGCGACCCGACATACAAGTTCCGGCCGTCGGCCGACACTCCGGCGGCGGTGTCCTCGTCCCGCGACACCGCCGCCGCCCGCAGCTTCTTGCCGCCCTCGCCCAGCGCACCGGGCACCGGCTCGGGCTTCTTCTCACGGTTGCCGCCGGGCATCCGTACGAGCCGCTGCTCGTGATCGATGAAGTACTGGTACTCCGGGTGCTCGCCCGTACCGTGCGAGGCGACGCTCTCGGCCCTGGCCTTGGTCAGCACGCAGAGCTGCGAGCCGTTCGACCGCTGGAGCTCCACCTCGTCGACGCCGGTGGGGGTCAGATCCCGGAGAGTGAGGAGGATCTGGGCCGCCATCTCCCGGCACTTGGCGCTTCCGACCCGGTCGGCCCTCTTGTTCAGGGGCACCGTGACGCTGTTGCGGTCGTCGGGCGACAGCGACACGTCGCTGTTCTTCAGTTCCGTGCCCGAGGGGAAACTCGACCTGACCACCGGGTCCAGCCACCTCGTGGGCCCCTTCAGCAGGGCGCGCACGATCTGCGTCATCGGGTCCACCTGCGCGCGCACGTAGACCGGGTCGGCGACGGTCCCCAGGGGGCGGCCGGGCCCGGAGGTCCCGTTCGACGCGTAGTAGTACTTATTGACGGACACGTAGTTGCGCTGGAAGTCCGACGTGCCCATCACGACGCCCTGCGGGAGCCCGTCGATACGCCACTGCTTGTTGCTCTTGAGCTTGGTCAGATGCACCGATCCGCTGTACTGGCCGGAGTCCGGCCCGTACGCGTGCCGGGCGTCCACGCCGGCGACCTTGGTGCCGTTCAGCCGGAACAGGACGTCACGGCTGCCCTCCTTGGTCCCCGAGGGCGCTCCCACCGGCTCCGGCGCGTCCGCGAGGACCGTCGTCGAACGGTACGGATCCCACGTCTTGCGCGCGCTGTCGGTGAGGTACTTGCCGGCCGTCTCGTACTTGGCGTCATCGCTGGTCAGGGCCTCCAGAAAGCCCTGGACGATCTCCGCCGCCGAGGCGCCGGGATGCGGCGGCATGGCGTAGACGCGGACCTGCGAGTCCTGGCGCGGGGTCGACTCCACCCCGCGCATATCCCCGCTGTCCGGCATCGACGCGCACCCCGCCAGCAGCAGGACGCCACAACCGGCGTACACCATGGCGCTCACCGAACGGCGTCCGCGGACGCCGTTCCCCCCTCGGTCAGCGCCCACGAAATGCCTCCCCATGTCCGAGCTCCTCCGGCGTCTCGCCGTCCCGCCCCCGCTCCTGCGCGGTGGTGCGTTCCCGGCCGGTGCCGGATGTCTCCTCCTGGCGCCGCAGCGCTCCGGCGGGCCGGGGCACCACGCGGGCGCCGTTGCCCGGCAGCGCCGTCGGATCGGCCGTGGGCGAGGCCCCGGCCAGCCGGGAGGCCATGGCCCCGCGCGGCGGTATCGGATCCGCGGCGGATCCGGCCTGCTGGACGGGAACCGTGGCGCGCTTCGTGGCGCCGCCGTGCGGCAACCCGGCGTCGTCGAGTCCGCGGTTGCGCCGGGAGTCCTTGGGTTCCAGGGGTATCGGCGATCCCCTGAGCGGCTCGTCCGCCGTGCGCGGCAGGGTCAGCCGGAACTGCGAACCGCCGCCCGGCTCGCCCCATGCCTGCAGCCAGCCGCCGTGCAGCCGTGCGTCCTCCAGGGCGATGGACAGCCCGAGACCCGTGCCGCCGGTGGTACGCGCGCGTGCCGGGTCGGCCCGCCAGAAGCGGCTGAACACGCGGGTCGCCTCGCCGGGCTTGAGCCCGACGCCGTAGTCGCGGACCGCGATCGCGACCGCTCCGCCCGCCGCGGCGAGCTTGACGACGACGTCCTTGCCCTCGCCGTGCTCCACGGCGTTGACGACGAGGTTGCGCAGCACCCGCTCGACCCGCCGGGCGTCCGCCTCGGCGATCAGCGGCTGCTGGTCACCCTTGATGCGTATGTGCGTGCCCTTGCGTTCGGCGAGCGGTTCGGCCCCGCCGACCACCCGTCGTACGACCTCCCTCAGGTCGATCGCGTCGGCCTCCAGCGCGGCCGCGCCCGCGTCGAACCGGCTGATCTCCAGCAGGTCGGCGAGCAGCGTCTCGAAGCGGTCCAACTGGTCGGCGAGGAGTTCGGCCGACCGCGCGGTCACCGGGTCGAAGTCCACGCGCGCGTCGTGGATGACGTCGGCGGCCATCCGCACGGTGGTCAGGGGTGTGCGCAGTTCGTGCGACACGTCGGACACGAACCGGCGCTGCATGCGCGACAGGTCCTCGAGCTGCTGGATCTTGAGCTGGAGGTTCTGCGCCATCTTGTTGAAGGCTTCGCCCAGACGCGCGATGTCGTCCTCGCCGGTGACCTTCATACGTTCCTGGAGGCGTCCGGCGGAGAGCCGCTCGGCGATCCCCGCCGCCATCCGCACCGGTGTGACGACCTGGCGCACCACGAGCCAGGCGATGGCCCCGAGAAGCACCACGACGAACAGTCCGGCCGTCGCGAGAGTGCCCTTGACCAGGCTCAGCGACTTCTCCTCCTGCGTCAGCGGGAAGAGGTAGTAGAGCTGGTACGCGTCCCCGTTGGGGTCGCTGACCTGCTTGCCGATGACCAGCGCCGGCTGCGACTCCTTGCCGTCCTTGTAGACGACACGGGTGTAGCTCTGCGCCGCCGAGGTGCTCTTGTCGAGCCGGCCACGCAGGTTCTCGGGGATGCTCACCGTCGAGTCGACGGCGCCAGAGGACCGCGGCGCGAGGCCGCCGCTGCCGTCACCCGAGGCGGTGGAGTTGAGCGTGACCACGTCGAAGGCGCCCTGCCCACCACTGGACAGGGACACGACGAGGTCGGTCATCCACGCGCTGACGTTCCTCGACGTCCGGCCGTCCGTCGCCGAACGGTCGTCGCCGTTGGCCGTCACCGCCGCGTCCGCCTGCTGCTTGGCCACCGCGAAACCGCCGGTGGCCTGGCTCTGCGAAGCCCTCACCTTGGCGTCCAGCAGACCGTTGCGGACCTGCCCGATCACGACGAAGCCGAGCAGCAGGACGACGCCCATCGACATCATCAGCGTCGTCGCGACGATCTTGAGCTGGATGTTGCGCCGCCACAGCCGCATCACGGGCAGCAGCGGACGGCGCACCCAGCGTATGAGCAGCCGGAGAACCGGGCTGCCCTGGACTCCCCCCTGGAGCAGTCCTCCTTCGAAGAACCGCTCCCAGCGGGAGCCCTTCATCTTCCGGCCGACAGGCCGCCCCGAACGGTCCCCCAGCTCAGCGGACGCCGAAGCGGCACTGTCCCATGACATGTCAGCTCGGTCCTGCCTTGTATCCGACACCTCGGACGGTCACCACGATCTCCGGGCGCTCCGGGTCCTTCTCGACCTTGGAGCGCAGTCGCTGGACGTGCACGTTGACCAGACGGGTGTCCGCCGCGTGCCGGTAGCCCCACACCTGCTCCAGGAGGACCTCACGCGTGAACACCTGCCAGGGCTTGCGCGCCAGAGCGACCAGCAGGTCGAACTCCAGCGGCGTCAGCGCGATCGACATGCCTTCCCGCTTCACAGAGTGACCGGCGACGTCGATGACGAGATCGCCGATCGACAGCTGCTCGGGTGCCGGTTCCTCCGAACGGCGCAGCCGCGCCCTGATCCGCGCCACCAGCTCTTTTGGCTTGAACGGCTTCACGATGTAGTCGTCGGCGCCCGACTCGAGGCCGACCACGACATCGACGGTGTCGCTCTTCGCCGTGAGCATCACGATCGGTACCCCGGACTCCGCCCTGATCAGGCGGCACACCTCGATGCCGTCCCTTCCGGGCAGCATGAGGTCCAGGAGCACCAGATCGGGCTTGGCGTCGCGGAAGGCGGCCAGCGCCTTGTCACCGTCGGCTACGAAAGACGGCTCAAAACCTTCACCACGCAACACGATGCCGAGCATCTCGGCCAGTGCGGTGTCGTCATCGACGACAAGGACTCGTCCCTTCATAAACGACATCATCCCATTAACTAAATCGTTACCTGGCGTGACAAGTCACACAGCTCGGCGAGAGCCTCAGCCGTCACGGGCGAAACAACGCCCTCTTCGGTGACGATCGCCGTGATCAACTCCGGCGGCGTCACGTCGAACGCCGGGTTGTACGCCTGGGTCCCCAGGGGTGCCACAGGTATACCCCCTCCCGGCTCCACGCCCGCCACCGGGACCTGCGGAGCTGCGATCTCCGTCACTTCATGACCCGCGCGCTGCTCGACTTCGATGGACGCGCCGTCGGGCGTGTCCTGATCGATGGTCGTCACCGGCGCCACCACGATGAACGGCACATGGTGGTACCTGGCCAGCACCGCGAGCGGATAGCTCCCCACCTTGTTCGCCACCGAACCGTCGGCGGTGATGCGGTCGGCCCCGATCAGCACCGCGTCCACCTCCCCGGCAGCGAACAGGGAGCCCGCCGCGTTGTCCGTGAGCAGGGTGTACGCCATGCCGTTGCGAGCGGCCTCGTAGGCCGTCAGACGGGCACCCTGCAGCAGGGGCCGCGTCTCGTCCACCCAGAGCCGCCGCAACTGCCCCGCCCGGTGCGCTGCGAGCGCCACGGCGAACGCGGTGCCCTCACCGCCGGAGACCAGCGCGCCGGTGTTGCAGTGCGTGAGGACCCGGTGGCTGCCGCCCGGCAGCAGTTCGTCGAGCAGCGCGAGGCCGTGCTCGGCCATGCGCGCGCTCGCCTCGGCGTCCTCGCGGTGCAGCGTCCGCGCCGCGTTCAGCGCGGCCGCCGCGGCAACCGTCTCGTCGCCGCCCGCGGAGAGCGCCGCCCGGTGGGCCGCCTGCGCCCGGCGCACACCGACCGCGAGGTTCACGGCGGTCGGCCGGGCACCGGCCAGGGCATGGGCGGCCTCCTCCACGTCGAAGCCGCGTACGGCGGCGAGCGCGACGCCGTACGCACCGGCGATCCCGAGCAGCGGCGCCCCGCGCACCGCGAGCGCCCGGATCGCCTCCACCAGTGCCGGCGCGTCCGTGCACACCAGCTCGACCTCCTCCGCGGGGAGCCGCGTCTGGTCGAGAAGGACCACCACGGGACCTTCGGGCGGCTCGTGCCAGCGGATCGCGGGTATCTCCGTCGGTCCGCTGTCCTCGCGGGCTTGCGCGTAGTGATCGGCCATTCGCCCAGTCTGCCCCGTACCCGGCGGAGTATTGAAGGTGTGCAGCCCATACGGGGCCCGTCCCTTGCCGGGCACGCCGTGACACGATGGCTGCCAACCTGCCGCCGCGACCGCGGGACGGGCACCGAGAAGGAGCGACGATGAACGACACTCCGGGCTGGGCATCGCCCGGATCCGCCCCCTCCGACGAAGAGACGCCGGACTCGTCCGGCACCCCGCGGCCCGCGGACCAGGACGGGGCGAACCCGCCCGAGCAGCCGTCGAAGTGGTCCAAGGAGCAGCCCGCGCCCGGTCAGTGGTCCGCGCCCGCCCCTCAGGGGCCCGCACAGGCCCCGCCGCCCCCCGCGCCCGGCCCGGGCTGGGGCGGCCGTCCGCAGGGCGGCCAGGGCGGTGGATACGGCGGCTGGGGCGGCCCCGGACAGGGCGCCCCCGGAGGTCCCGGCGGCTGGGGCGGCACCTGGGGCGCACAGGCGCCCGCCGCCAAGCCCGGCGTGGTCCCGCTGCGCCCGCTCGGCGTCGGCGAGATCCTGGACGGCGCCGTGTCGACCATGCGCACCTACTGGCGCACCGTCCTCGGCATCTCGCTGGCCGTCGCCGTCGTCACGCAGGTCGCCGTCATCCTGCTCCAGGGCTTCGTCCTGGACAGCACCGACACGGAGGCGCTCAACGACCCGAGCGCCACCCTCGGCGAGCTGAGCCGGGCCATGGGCGACGCCCTTCTCGGCTCCGGTCTCGTCATGCTCGTCACCCTGCTCGGCACCATCGTCGCGACGGCCCTGCTCACGTCGGTGACCAGCCGTGCCGTGATCGGCAAGCCGGTGACCACGGGCGAGGCGTGGCGGGACGCCCGTCCCCAGCTCGCCAGGCTGTTCGGCCTGACCCTGCTGCTCCCGCTCATCGCCGTCGCGATCCTCACCGCCGGCGCGCTGCCGGGTCTGCTCGTGATGGCGGGCGGCTCGGCCGACGCCGGCTTCACGCTCGCCGTCTTCGGCGCCCTGGCCGCAGGTGTCGTCACCCTCTGGCTGATGATCCGCTTCTCGCTCGCCTCCCCCGCCCTGATGCTGGAGAAGCAGGGCATCGTGAAGTCGATGCGCCGCTCCGCCAAACTCGTCCGCGGCTCCTGGTGGCGGGTGTTCGGCATCCAGCTCCTCGCCGCGATCATCGCCTTCATCGTGGAGTCGATTCTGGGTTATCACAAGACCCCCCCACCCCCCCCCCCAGAGCGCCGCAGCGG
>NZ_JBHYXD010000081.1:33122-37237 GCF_042751995.1 Streptomyces sp. NPDC059371
ATCCAGCTACTAGCCGATATCATCGCCTTCATCGTGGTGTCTATCGTCGTCCTCCCCTCCGCCCTCGCCGCCGCCGCGCTGCGCGGCGACGGCTTGACCGGCTTCCTCGACAGCTCCGGCGGCGATCTCGGCTGGACCTACCTCATCGTCAGCGGCATCGGCTCGGTGGTCGGATCCATGATCACCTTCCCGATCACCGCGGGCGTCACGGTGCTCCTGTACATCGACCGGCGCATCCGCCGCGAGGCCCTCGACCTCGATCTGGCCCGGGCCGCCGGCCTCCAGGGATACGGCACCACCGGCACCACACCAGGGAGTTGATGCGGTGAACGGGGCGGGGGGAGTTCTCACGGCGGTACTCGCGGGGCCGCACACCGGTGCGACAGCGGTCCTCGCGCTGTCCCGCGACGACACACCACCGGTGACCACACCGCGCGAGGCCGCACGGGAGGCGGCCAGGCGCGAACTGTCCAAGCGGATGTACCACGAGAACGACCCCGGCCTCGTCCAGCGCGCCCTGAACGCCTTCTGGGACTGGGTCGACAGACTGTTCGGCGCCGCTTCGTCCGCGGCACCCGGCGGAACACTCGGACTCGTCGTCATCGTCCTCGCCGTCGCGGCGGTCGTGGCCGCCCTGTGGTGGCGCCTGGGCACTCCGCACCGCACCCCCGCCTCGTCCGCCGCCCTCTTCGACGACCGCCCCCGGAGCGCCGCCGAACACCGCGCCGCCGCCGAGGCACACGCCGCCCAGGGCCACTGGAGCCAGGCCGTCCAGGAACGGATGCGCGCCGTCGTACGGTCCCTGGAGGAACGCGCCCTGCTCGATCCCCGCCCCGGCCGCACGGCCGACGAGGCGGCCGCGGAGGCGAGCCGCTCCCTGCCCTCCCACGCCGACCGGCTGCGCGCCGCGGCACGCGACTTCGACGACATCACGTACGGCGGCCGCCCCGGCGACCCACGCGCGTACCAGCACCTCACCGAACTCGACCGCGACCTGGAGCGCGCCAGGCCCGTACTCACGGACAGCGCCGCCGGCCCGCACCCGAGGACGGGCCGCAACGGCCGCCAGGGGGCCGCCTCATGACCGAGGCCACCCTCACCCCCACGTCGTCCTCGCCCACCACCCGCCAGATCTGGACCCGCACGCGCGGAATCGTCCTCGCGCTCGTCCTCCTGCTGGCGGCCGGCGTCGCGATAGCCGCGGTCCGCTCGGACGCCCGGCACGGCCGCCTCGACCCGCGCTCCGCCGACCCCTCCGGCAGCAAGGCCGTCGCCCGGCTCCTCGCCGACCGGGGAGTCCCCACGCGCGTGGTCACCACCCTCGGCGAGGCACGCTCCGCGGCCGGCCCCGACACGACCCTGCTGATCACGTCCCCCGACCTGCTGACCAAGCGTCAGCAGACCCTCCTGCGCACGGCGACACAATCCGGCGGCCGTACGGTCCTGATCTCCCCCGGATCGCCGTCCCTCGGCACCCTCGCCCCCGAGGTCACCGCCGACCCCGCGGTCAGCTTCGAGTCGACGCTCTCCCCCCGCTGCGGACTGCCCGCCGCCCGCCGAGCGGGCAGCGCCGACACGGGCGGCATCCGCTACAGCACCACCGACCAGAACGCCGACACCTGCTACCCGAGCGACGGACTGCCCACGCTCGTACGCGTGCCGGCACGCGCGGGAAGCGGCGACACCGTCGTGCTCGGCGCCCCCGACATCCTCTACAACGACCGTCTCGACGAGCGGGGCAACGCCTCGCTCGCGCTCCAACTCCTCGGCTCCCGCACCCATCTGGTCTGGTACCTCCCCTCGCTCTCCGACGACTCGGCCACCGACACGGACCGCCAGAGCTTCTTCGACCTGCTCCCCTCGGGCTGGCTCTGGGGCACCCTGCAGCTCTTCATCGCGGCCGTCGTGGCAGCACTGTGGCGGGCGCGCCGCCTGGGCGCCCTCGTACCCGAACGGCTTCCCGTCGCGATCCGCGCCTCCGAGACCGCCGAAGGCCGAGCCCGCCTCTACCGCAAGGCCGCCGCCCGCGACCGCGCGGCCGCCGCTCTCCGCTCCGCCACCCGCACCCGCCTCGCCCCCCTCATCGGCGTACCCCCCGCCCAGGCGCACGCGCCCGAGACCCTGCTCCCCGCCCTGGCCACCCACGTCGGGGGCAACCCACAGGCCCTGCTCCCACTCCTCTTCGGGCCGCCGCCCCGCGACGACGCGGCCCTCGTCTCCCTCGCCGACCAACTCGACGCCCTCGAAAGAGAGGTACGCATTTCATGATGGACCCGACCACTGACAACGCCGGGTACACCGGGTACACCAGAGACGCGGACACCGCCCGCTCCTCCCTGGAAGCCCTGCGCACCGAGATCGCCAAAGCCGTGGTCGGCCAGGACCCCGCTGTGACCGGCCTCGTCGTCGCCCTCCTGTGCCGCGGACACGTCCTCCTCGAAGGCGTCCCCGGAGTGGCCAAGACGCTGCTCGTCCGCGCCCTCGCGTCCGCGCTGGAACTCGACACCAAGCGCGTCCAGTTCACCCCCGACCTCATGCCGAGCGACGTCACCGGCTCGCTCGTCTACGACGCCCGCAGCGCCGAGTTCTCCTTCCAGCCCGGCCCGGTCTTCACCAACCTCCTGCTCGCCGACGAGATCAACCGCACGCCTCCCAAGACCCAGTCGTCGCTGCTGGAGGCGATGGAGGAACGCCAGGTCACCGTCGACGGCACACCCCGGCCGCTGCCCGAGCCCTTCCTGGTCGCCGCGACCCAGAACCCGGTCGAGTACGAGGGAACGTATCCGCTCCCCGAGGCCCAACTGGACCGCTTCCTCCTCAAACTGACGATCCCTCTGCCCTCCCGCCAGGACGAGATCGACGTCCTCACCCGCCACTCCGAGGGCTTCAACCCGCGCGACCTGCGCGCCGCGGGCCTGCGTCCCGTCGCCGGCCCCGCCGACCTCGAAGCCGCTCGCGCCGCGGTCGCCAAGACGACGGTCTCTCCCGAGATCACCGGCTACGTCGTCGACCTGTGCCGCGCGACCCGCCAGTCGCCGTCGCTCACGCTCGGCGCCTCCCCGCGCGGCGCGACGGCCCTGCTCGCCACCGCCCGCGCCTGGGCCTGGCTGACCGGCCGCGACTACGTCATCCCCGACGACGTCAAGGCCCTGGCCCTGCCGACCCTCCGCCATCGTGTGCAACTCCGCCCCGAGGCCGAGATGGAGGGCGTGACGGCCGACTCCGTCATCAGCGCGATCCTCGCCCACGTCCCCGTCCCCCGCTGATGGCACTCACCGGACGCGCCGCTCTCCTGGCGGCCCTGGGCGCGCTCCCCGTCGGCATCTGGGGGCCCAGCTGGACAGGCGTCCTCGCCGTGAACGTCCCCCTGGCCCTGGCCTGCGCCTGCGACGCCGCGCTCGCGGCTCCCGTACGACGTCTGGGCCTGACCCGCTCCGGGGACACCTCGGTGCGCCTCGGTGAATCCGCCGACGTCACCCTCACCGTCACCAACCCCTCCGGCCGCCTCCTGCGAGCGCACCTCAGGGACGCCTGGCCGCCGAGCAGTTGGGAACCCGGCACCGAGGTCGAGGCCCCCCGTCACCGTCTGACGGTCCCCGCCGGCGAACGCCGCCGTCTGACGACCCGTCTGCGCCCCACGCGCCGCGGTGACCGCCGGGCCGACCGTGTGACGATCCGCTCGTTCGGCCCGCTCGGTCTGTTCTCCCGTCAGGGCAGCCACCAAGTCCCCTGGGCCGTACGCGTCCTGCCCCCTTTCACCAGCCGGAAGCACCTCCCCTCCAAACTGGCCCGGCTCCGTGAACTCGACGGACGCACCAGTGTGCTGACGCGCGGTGAGGGAACGGAGTTCGACAGTCTGCGCGAGTACGTTCCCGGCGACGACACCCGCTCCATCGACTGGCGCGCCACAGCCCGCCGGACGACGGTCGCCGTACGCACCTGGCGTCCCGAGCGCGACCGCCACATCCTTCTGGTCCTCGACACCGGCCGTACCTCCGCGGGGGGCGGGGGGGGCGCGCCCCCCCCCGACGCGTCCAAGGGCGCGGCGGGGCGCCACGCCCCCCCGGCCCCCCCCCCCCGCGCCCCCCGGGGCCCCCACGCCCACCCCCCCCCCG
>NZ_JBHYXD010000081.1:37247-38079 GCF_042751995.1 Streptomyces sp. NPDC059371
GCGCGCCTCTGGCGCGCTCCCCCCAGCCGCGCGCGCCCGCCCCCCACACCTAAATTTCCTTCCCCCCCCCCCCCCCCGCCCCCGGGGGGGGGGGGGCGCCGCCCCCCCCCCCGGCCTCGACGCTTCCATGGACGCGGCGCTGCTCCTCGCCGCCCTGGCCTCCCGCGCCGGCGACCGCGTGGACCTCCTCGCCTACGACCGCCGGGTACGCGCCCTGGTCCAGGGCCGTGCGGCCGGCGACGTCCTTCCGTCCCTGGTCAACGCCATGGCCGGGCTCGAACCTGAGCTCGTCGAGACGGATGCCCGCGGCCTGACCGCGACAGCCCTGCGTACGGCCCCGCGACGCTCCTTGATCGTGCTCCTGACGACCCTCGACGCCGCACCGGTCGAAGAGGGCCTGCTCCCGGTGCTCTCCAGCCTCACCCAGCGCCATACGGTGCTGCTGGCGTCGGTCGCGGACCCGCACGTCGCGCGCATGGCGAAGGCCCGGGGAGACGTCGACGCGGTGTACGAGGCAGCGGCGGCGGCCCAGGCCGAGGCTGGACGGCAGCGCACCGCCGAGACGCTGCGGCGTCGCGGCGTCACCGTCGTGGACGCGACTCCGGACGACCTCGCGCCGGCCCTGGCGGACGCCTACCTGGCACTGAAGTCCGCGGGCCGCCTGTAAAACACCCTTGAAAGAACAGGGAAGTCGGCAGGCCGACCCATCAGCCGACCGTGAACGGAGAGCGGAAAACTGTTTTTGAACGCAGAAAACCCCCGGACCGGTATCCCCGGTCCGGGGGTTTTCTCAAAAATTGTTCGGCGGCGTCCTACTCTCCCACAGGGTCCC
>NZ_JBHYXD010000082.1:0-15982 GCF_042751995.1 Streptomyces sp. NPDC059371
CGCCGCCGGGCCCGCCCTCCGGGCGGACGACGCGACTTTGCGGACACGACCTAGGAAGGGCCAGGTCCTGTCCGGTTCGGCCCGGCTCTCGCCGGGCCCGGTCCTGTCCGGGACGTACGACAGGAAGCGGCGGGTCCGCCGTCCTACCCTGAAGACATGGGCACGGATGAGCATGTATGTCCAGGCAACCGGTCGCCACGATCGTGCACCGGTACAAGACCCTGGGCGCCTGGGTGCCCAAATGGGGTCCCGGACCCTGCCACAACCCGGACTGCGCAGCCTGCACGGACGAGCCCGGCCACGGACACGGGCGGGGCCGGGAACCGGAGCACGGGCACGATCGGCCGGAGGAGGCCGCGGCGGAGCAGCCCTGACGGGCACCGCGCATCGCGGCACGACGTCGTGCGAAGTCGCGCGGAGAACGTGTAGAGAAACACGGGCCGGCTCCGACGTCCCCTGTGAGAGCCGCCCACCACGGGCGGTCCGAGCCGAGGAAGCCGAAGGAGCCGACTCATGAAGTACCTGGTGATGGTGCAGGGCACACACGCCGACTACGAGGCCATGCGGGGCAAGGCGTCCGCCGGGTCCCCGGCCTGGACCGAACAGGAACTGCAGGCCATGTACGCCTACATGGGTGCGATCGGCGACGACCTCTCCGAGTCCGGCGAGCTCGTCGACGCCCAGGGGCTGACCGACCCGGCGCGGGCCCGCCAGGTGTCCCTGGGCCCGGACGGCAAGGCCGTGATCACCGACGGACCGTACAGCGAGACCAAGGAGCTGATGGCCGGCTACTGGGTGGTCGACTGCGCGAGCCTGGAGCGGGTCACCGAGATCGCCGAGCGGGTCACCCGGTGCCCGGGCCCCGAGGGCCAGACCGGCCGTCCCGTCGTCATCCGCCCCATCCAGGACGGGGCCGGGGACATCTGAGCGGGATGAGGGACACGACCGAGGCCGAGGACCTGCTGCGCCGCCACGCGCCGCAGGTCCTCGGCGCGCTCGTCCGCCGCTACGGGCACTTCGACGCGGCCGAGGACGCCACACAGGAGGCGCTGCTCGCGGCCGCCCGCCAGTGGCCCGGAAAGGGAGTGCCGGACAACCCGCGCGGATGGCTGATCAAGGTCGCCTCGCGGCGGCTCGTCGACGCCCTGCGCGCGGAGGAGGCACGGCGGCTGCGGGAGGAGAAGGCCGCGGCGCTGACACCGCGGGACGCCTTCACGGCGCCGCCGCCGGGCGCGGACCGCGCCCCGTCGCAGGACGACACCCTCTCCCTCCTCTTCCTGTGCTGCCATCCCGCCCTGTCCCCGGCCGCCCAGATCGCGCTCACCCTGCGCGCGGTCGGCGGCCTGACCACGGCGGAGATCGCGCGGGCGTACCTGGTGCCCGAGGCGACCATGGCGCAGCGGATCAGCCGGGCCAAGCAGCGGATCCGGGGCGTCGGCCTCGCCCGCCCCGACCACTGGGAGGAACGGCTCCCCGCCGTCCTGCACACCCTCTACCTGATCTTCAACGAGGGCTACACCGCGACCTCCGGCACGGCGCTCCAGCGTGCCGAACTCGCCCACGAGGCCATCCGGTTGACCCGCACCGTCCGGCAGCTGCTGCCCGAGGACGGCGAGGTGACCGGACTGCTCGCGCTGATGCTGCTCACCGACGCCCGGCGCGCCGCGCGGACCGGCCCGCACGGAGAGCTCGTACCCCTCGACGAACAGGACCGCGCCCGCTGGGACAGGGAGGCGATCGAGGAGGGCGTGACGCTGGTGACCGAGGCGCTGGCGCTGGGTCCGGCCGGCCCCTACGCGCTCCGGGCCGCGATCGCCGCGGTCCACGACGAGGCACCCACCCCGGAGGCGACGGACTGGACCGAGATCCTCGGCCTGTACGACCTCCTCGTCCGCCGGGTCCCCGGCCCCGTCGAACACCTCAACCGCGCGGTCGCCGTGGCCATGGTGCACGGACCGCGCGCCGCCCTCGCCGAACTCGACCGGCTGGAGGGCGAGTCGGCCGCCGGACACCGGCTGGACGCGGTACGCGGCCATCTGCTGGAGCGGGCGGGCGAACCGGACGCGGCGCGCGAGGCCTACGCGTCGGCCGCGGCCAAGACCCTCAGCCTGCCCGAGCGCCGCTATTTGGAAGTGCGGGCGGCCCGGCTGCGGTCGTAGCGTGGTCCGCATGTCCGAACCTCTGCTGCATCTGACCGAGCGTTCCCTGTGGGAAGCGGCCCGCGCGTCGGGCACCTTCGAGATCTCCACCCGCGGCCGGACCCTCCAGGAGGAGGGCTTCATCCACTGCTCGCTGCGCCGCCAACTCCCCGCCGTGGCCGCCATGGTGTACGGCTCCTACACCGGACCCGACGAACTCGTGGTCCTCGTGATCGACGCCGAACGGCTCACGGCGCCGGTCCGCTTCGAGGCGATGCCCCCCGGCGGGGAGGAGTTCCCCCACGTCTACGGGCCCATCACGGTGGAGGCGGTCGTGGACGTGGAGGCCTGGGACCAGAGCGGGGCGGCTTCGGCGTGAAGGCATCGGGGGGACGACGCCGGCTGTGGCGCCGGATACTGGTGGTGTGGGCGGTCGCCGTGATCGGCGGCGGCGTCCTCACACTACGGCTCCAGGCCTCGGCGGAGCCGCCGCCGCCCACCGGCTGGTACAACTCCGAGCACGGCGGTCAGGCTCCGGCACCGCCGCCATCCGCCGGATCCTCGACGCCCCCCTGTCCGACCGCGGGCGACGGCAGGGCCGTCCTCTGCGCCTACGCGACCACTCCCTAGGGCGTGTCCGCAAAGTCGCGCCTGCCCGGCGACGCCTGGCACGCTCCCCCAAGCTCTGCGAGCAGGGGGACCCCCACTCGCCGCACCGGGCGAAGACCCGAGTACGTCCAGTACGAGGGTCTGCGCCCGGCACGCCGAGAGCACGCTCCCACGAGCTCTCGGCTTCGCTCGAGCAGGGGGGACCCCCATGACGCCGCCGGGCCCGCCCTCCGGGCGGACGACGCGACTTTACGGACACGACCTAGGGCAGGCTGCCCGTCGCGGGGTCGCGGCCCGTCAGGCAGTAGGTGCCGCCGACCGGGTCCCGCATCACCGTCCAGCGCGCACCCCGGCCGACCGCCGTCGCCCCCAGGGCCTCGTGACGGGCACGGACCGCGTCGACGTCCGAGCAGGCGAGGTCCAGATGCGCCGAGGTGGGGCGTTCGGTGCCGAGTCGCTGCAGCAGGACGCGCAGCGGCAGCCCGGCGGGCGGCCTGATCAGATGGAACTCCGGGAGGGCCCCGGGGAGGGACTCCCACCCCGTGAGCTCGCTCCAGAAGACGGTCTCGGCGTCGTACACACCCGGCGCCAGGTCGATGCTCACCTGGTCGAGCCGGCTCGTCGCCCCGTCCGGCCCCTCGGTCACCGGCGGCCGCGCCGAGTCGCCGTTCCACGGCACCGCGCAGAACGACTGCCCGCCGGGGGACCGCAGTACGGACCAGCCGTCGTGGTCCGCGACGACCGTGGCACCCAGCCGCAGCGACCACTCCACCAGCGCCGGTACGTCCTCCACGGACAGGCACACGTGCGCGCCCCCGGGCCCCTCCTGGACGCCCTGCGCCTTCACGTACGCGTCGCCCTCGGCGGGCAGCAGCGTCACGAACTCGCCCCGGTCGCCCCGGGGTTCGGACAGCCTCGTGCCGGTGACCGCCGTCCAGAAGCCGAGGGCCCGTCCGAGGTCCGCCGCGGGCCGGTCGACGAAGACGTGGGTCCACCGGATGACCGGCCTCGGGGTCACCGGGGCGTTCCCCGCCGCGGCGTCCGTACGGTTCATCCGGCCTCCTCGGCGATCAGGGCGCGCAGCGACGTCTTCATCCGCGCGACGAAGGCGTCCCGGGCCTCGGGGGAGAGGACGTCCAGGGAGAGATACGGGTTGAGGTCCTCCAGCTCGACGAGCAGCAGCTCGCCGCCTGGGGCCCGGCAGGCGTCGACGCGCTGGATGCCGTACGCGATGTCGTTCCACTCGATGAAACGCTGCGCGAACTCCCGGTCCTCGTCGGTGGGTTCGTAGGGCTCCAGAGCCCAGCGCCGCTCCGGGTCGGGCGCGTACAGGGCGTATTGCAGGGAGTGGTCGACGAAGTAGAACGACACCTCGTAGCGGAACTCGACGCGCGGCTGGACGAGGAGGCCGCCGAACGGCAGGGCGGCGAGCTTCTCGCGCGGCACGAACTCCAGGCCGATGGAGTCGGCCCCCTGCTTCGGCTTCACCGCGTACAGGTCGGCCTCGGGCAGCAGGTCCAGGTCCTCGACGCGGTCGACGGTCGGGATGACGGGGAACCCGGCCGCGGTCAGCTCCAGCAGGTAGCCCTTGCCGGCCATGTCCCCCTTGCCCGAGAGCTGGTTGTAGACGCGGACCCCCTCCGCGAGCGCCCGTTCGCGGAACGCGTCGTACGCGGCCTGGTAGTGCAGGACGGGCCCGCTGTTGCGTACGACCACGGCGTCGAAGCCGGTCATCAGCGCGGCCGCGTCCAGCGGGTGACAGACGGCGATGTCGAACTCCTCGCGCAGCCGCGAGGTCAGGACGATGTCCTCGTCGCAGTACCGCCGCCCCTTGGCCGGATAGGCCAGGTCGCTGACGAACAGGACGCGGGGGCGCGCGGACGGCACGGGTGGCTCCTCGAAGGGGTCGGACGGTTCGCTCCGCGGGCGCCTCGGGCCCGCGGACCACACGGACGTAGTGTCCCTCCCGGCCGATCCCGTCCGCGCGCCGCCCCCCCGTCCGCGCGCCGCCCCCCGTCCGCGCGCCGCCCCCCGTCCGCGCGCCGCCCCCCGGCCGCCGGTCGCGCCTGTCAGCCGGCCGTGCGCTTCTGCGCGAAGCGCAGGAGGTTGCCGGCCGGGTCGCGGAACGCGCAGTCCCGCAGACCGTACGGCTGGTCCTCGGGCTCCTGGACGACGTCGGCGCCCGAGGCACGGACCCGCTCGAAGAGCTCGTCGCAGTCGGTCGTCGAGAAGATCACTCCGCGCAGCATCCCCTTGGCCAGCAGGGCGGCCATGGCCTGCTTGTCCGCGGGGGAGGCGTCCGGGTCCGCCGCCGGCGGTTCCAGGACGATCTCCACGTCCGGCTGGAGCGGCGAGCCCACGGTGACCCACCGCATTCCCTCGAACCCGACGTCACCCCGGACCTCCAGGCCCAGCACGTCACGGTAGAAGGCGAGCGCCTTGTCATGGTCGTCGACGGAGATGAAGCACTGGGACAGTTTCAGATCCATACGTCCAACCTAGGGCGTCGGTCCGGACAGCGAGCCTAAAGACGTGTGCCCGGTTCCGCCTCCGGGTTGGGGTGACGGGCCGGGCGGGTGAGCCGGCGGGCCACGCAGGAGGGAATGGGGGCGCCGTGGTCGTGCGGGCGGGCCCGGTACGCGCTCGGGGTCTCGCCCACCAGCTCCGTGAACCGCGAGCTGAACGAACCTAGCGAGGAGCAGCCCACCGCGAAGCACACCTCGGTCACCGTCATGTCGCCGCGCCGCAGCAGCGCCTTCGCCCGCTCGATCCGGCGGGTCATCAGGTAGGTGTAGGGCGTCTCGCCGAACGCCTCGCGGAAACTCCGCTGGAAGTGTCCGGGCGACATCAGCGCGGTGCGCGCGAGGGTGGCCATGTCCCACGGCTCCGCGTACGCGCGGTTCATCCGGTCGCGCGCCTGCCGCAGCCGGACCAGGTCGTCGAGCGGTCGGGGATTCGCCACACCCCCAGAATGGCACACGGAACCGCCGCCCCCCGGGGGATCACTGACCCGGGGGACGGCGGTGGCCGCGCGTGCGCGGGGTGTCCGTGCCGTCAGGCGGCGAGGACCTTGGCCTTGGCCTTCTCGAACTCCTCGGCCGTGATGTGGCCGTGGTTCTTGAGGTCCGCGAGCTTCGCCAGTTCGTCGGCCTTGCCGGTGGAAGAGCCGGCGGTCTCGCGGATGTAGGCGTTCATGTCCTCCTGGCCCTTCTGCATGCGCCGCATCTCGCGCTCACCCATGCCGCGGCCCCGCGCGATCAGGTACACGAAGATGCCCAGGAAGGGCAGGATGACGACGAAGACGCACCAGCCGGCCTTGCCCCAGCCGTTCAGCTCGTCGTCGCGGAAGATGTCCCCGATGACGCGGAACAGCAGCATGAACCAGAGGATCCAGAGGAAGAACCACATCGTGGTCCAGAAGACCTGCAGCAGGGGGTAGTCCGCTGCCAGATTGACCGTCGAGCCGTTCATGGTCGAACTCCTGTCGGTTGTGCGACATCTCCGCGAGCGTTGCCTGGGTGTCGGGCGGATCGAACTGTCGCCGGGCGCCGGGTCGCGATCTCGGGGATTCCGCCCGGGCCCGGCCGTCATGTGTTCGCGGCCGGTCGGCAGGGCCTGGCGGGTCGGTGCGCGGAGCGCGGTGGTGCGGCGGACGGTGACGGTGCCGCGGTGTCCGCCGCGGACAGACGCTCGAAGGCGGGGGGCGAGCGGGACCCCCCGGACACACGGGACGGGCCGTGACGGCGTCGTCCGGTGTACTCGGCGTGATCGGTGCGGCGTCGGGGACGTCGTCCGGGGGCGGTGCCGGCCGCGTCGACGGCGTGCGCCGCCGGGGTCCCGGGTGCCACGGCGCGGCGAAGGACGGTCCGGGTCCGGGGTCCTTCGGGCCGTGGCGGACGGGCCCGGAGCACGGCACACCCGGCGCGGGCCGGATCTGCCGCTGGATGCAGGCCATGAGCGGTGCCCTCTCTGACGCCCGACGTCTTGCCTCGGCTCCAGAGTGCGGTCACCCCCCGCCCCGCCGGATCACCCTCCGCGGGTGAGCTCGCGCAGGGGCCGCCGCGCACCCCCGCGTCACCCGCGGAAGGGGGATACCTCCCCGGCGCGCACGGTGCCGCACGGGAGGAAGGTGGAGGGGCGAGGGTGTGAGCGGGAGTGTGCCGAGGTGGACGGATGTCGCCCGCACCGGGGGATGCCACATCGGTGCGCGCGACCGACGATGGCAGGGCATCGCAGCGGACCCCGCGCCCCGGCCCCGAGGGAAGTGCTCGTATGCGCTACGAATTCCGCATCGCCGGCATTGTTTCGGACACGCTCGCCTCGGCCTTCTCCGAACTCGACAGGGTCCGTACGAAGGAACAGACCCTGTTCTTCGGCACCGTGATCGACGACGCCCATCTCTATGGACTGCTCACCCGGTTCCAGGCCCTGGGCCTGCGGGTGATCGAGATGCGCCAGCTACCCGTGTGATCGAGGACGCCGACCGCCCCGTACGACCCCGGAAAGCAGTACGCACCCGGACCGTGGGGGCGGCCCGTAAACCGGGCCCCGCGGCCGGGGGGGGGCGCTGGGGGGCGCGAATCTGGGGCGGCGGGACCCGCAACCACCCCCCCCGCCCCCCCCGCGCCCCCCGCGGACCGGGTGCGGACAGGAGGGCGACGCGATCCGCGCGGACGCGGTTCGGACGGCCCGGGCGAAGCTCAGGCCTTCTTGGTCTCCCAGAAGATCTTGTCGATCTGGGCGATGTAGTCCAGCGCCTTCTGTCCCGTCGCCGGGTCGGTGGACGCCTTCGCGGCCGAGAGGGCCTTGAGGGTGTCGTTGACCAGCTGGTGCAGCTCCGGGTACTTCTCGAAGTGCGGGGGCTTGAAGTAGTCGCTCCAGAGCACCGACACGTGGTGCTTGGCGAGCTCGGCGCGCTGCTCCTTGATGACAATGGCGCGAGCCTGGAAGTGCGGGTCGTCGTTGCCGGCCATCTTGTCCTGAACGGCCTTGACCGACTCCGCCTCGATGCGGGCCTGGGCCGGGTCGTACACGCCGCAGGGCAGGTCGCAGTGCGCGCTGACCTTGACCTTGGGGGCAAACAGGCGGGAGAGCATTGAGCTGTCCTTCCTCGTGATCGTCTTCTCAGGTGGGACATTACTCCGTGGGAGAGGGTATTTCGCGGGTGCCCCCATGGGCTTAGGACAAAAGTCCGGGGTGAGACTGGGACTGGTGGAGGATAGGACCGGGGAGGTGCCGTTGATGCCGGAGCTGTCGCAGGAGACCGAGCGGGGGAAGGCTCTGCTGCCGTTCGGGGCGGCGGAGGTGACGGGCCCTTCGATGGTGCCCACACTCCAGCACGGGGATCGGCTGGTCGTTCAGTGGGGGGCGAGGGTGCGGCCGGGCGACGTCGTCGTCCTGCGGCACCCCTTCCAGCAGGACCTGCTTGTCGTGAAGCGGATCGCGGAGCGGCGTGAGGGCGGCTGGTGGGTGCTCGGGGACAACGCGTTCGCGGGCGGGGACAGCACCGACTACGGAACCGTCCCCGAGGAACTCGTCCTCGGGAAGGTGCGGTTCCGCTTCCGGCCGCCGGCAGCGGGTCAGCGGTCGCCGTTCGCCGTCGTCCGCTGGGTGCTGGTGGCCGCCAGGCCCGTGCTCGCCGCCCGGTCCGCCTCCAGGCGCTTGCGGGCGCGGTAGGCCGCGACGTTGGCGCGGGTCGCGCAGCGGTCCGAGCAGTAGCGCCGGGAGCGGTTGGTCGAGGTGTCCAGGTAGGCGTTGCGGCACGGGGCGGCCTCGCACAGGCCGAGACGGTCCACGCCGTACTCGGTCAGATGGAAGGCGAGGCCCATCGCCGCGATCGCCGCGTAGCCCGCGGTCGCGTTCGAGGGGTGATCCGCCAGGTGCATGTGCCACAGCGGGCGGCCGTCGTCGTCCCGGTGGTCGTGCCCCGAGATCTGCGGGCTCACCGGGAATTCGAGGAGCAGCGAGTTCAGCAGGTCCACGGCGAGCGTCTCGTCGCCGCCGGCCGCGGCCTCGAAGACCGCGCGCAGCCGCCCCCGTACCGAACGGAAGCGGGTGACATCGGCCTCCGCGGCGCGGCGGGCCGCCGAGGCGTTGCCCCCGAACAGGTCACGGACGGCCTCGACGGAGGTCAGTGAGTCCTTGCCCCGGGCCGGTTCCTCGGTGTTGACGAGACGGACGGCGTAATCCGAGTAATAGGCCAGTTCCACTTGTAGTCCTTACGGGGGCGCTCTATCGTCGTCACGGTGGTCAGGTAACAGCTGATCGCACTTACAGGGTATTACGTGGTCGACTGGAGGAGGGGCTTTCATGGCCATCGGCACCGGAACCGACTGGCATGCCTGGCAGCAGAGCTGGGACCGGCAGCAGGAGTGGTACATGCCGGACCGCGAGGACCGCTTCCGGGTGATGCTCGACATGACCGAGGCGCTCGTCGGACCCGAGCCCCGCGTCCTCGACCTCGCCTGCGGCACCGGCACCATCACCGCCCGGCTGCTCGCCCGCTTCCCCGGCGCCACCAGCACCGGTGTCGACCTCGACCCCGCCCTCCTCGCCATCGCCGAGGGCACCTTCGCCGGCGACAACCGGGTCTCCCTCGTCACCGCCGACCTCAAGGACCCCCGGTGGCGCGAGCGGCTGCCGTACGACACGTACGACGCCGTCCTGACCGCCACCGCCCTGCACTGGCTGCACAGTGAACCCCTCACCGTCCTCTACGGCCAGATCGCCGAACTCGTCCGCGAGGGCGGCGTGTTCATGAACGCCGACCACATGATCGACGAGACGACACCCCGCATCAACGCGGCCGACCGCGCCCAGCGGCACGCCCGTATGGACCAGGCCAGGCGGATCGGCGCCCTCGACTGGGCCGAATGGTGGGAGGTCGCCGCCCAGGACCCGGTCCTCGCCGGACCCACCGCCCGCCGCTTCGAGATCTACGGCGAGCACGCCGACGGGGACACCCCCTCCGCCGACTGGCACGCGCGCGTGCTGCGCGAACAGGGCTTCGGCGAGGCCCGCCCGGTGTGGCGCTCCCCCTCGGACGCGCTGGTCCTCGCGGTCAAGTAGAGCCCCCGCGAGCCCTGTTGGAGGCGGTATGGAGAATCCGTACCGCCTCCACCGCGTCCTGCGGCACCTCCCGCCGCACTGGTAGGGGTGAGACGGTCCGCGAGCGCGGGCCGGGAAGGGGGCGGGATGACGCGCGGCGACGAAGCCGCTCTGCACGCTTTCGTGGAGGGCAGACGGACGGCGCTGTTCCGCAGTGCCTTTCTGCTGTGCGGCAATCGCGAGGAGGCCGAGGACCTCGTCCAGACGACCCTGGTGAAGGTCGTCCTCGGCGCTCGGCGGCACGGACGCCTCGACAGTCTCGAGGCCTACGCGCGCAAGACGCTGGTCAACACCTTCATCTCCGCCCGCCGCCGCTTCTGGCGGCGCGAGCACGCGTACGGCGAGGTGCCGGACCTGGTGGGGCGGTCGGTCGACAGCGACACCGGACTCATGGTGCGGGCCGCGCTCGCGGAACTCACGCCGAAGCAAAGGGCCGTGCTCGTCCTGCGCTACTGGGAGGACCTGAGCGTGGCCGCCACGGCCCAGGTGCTCGACATGCGCGAGAGCACGGTCAAGAGCCACACAGCCAGGGGACTCGCGGCACTGAGGGCCGTGGTGCGGGAGGAATACGCGTGAATCAGGAAACGGCGGAGGCGGAGACGGAGACGGAGTACGTCAGGGACCTGCTCGGACGGGCCGTGGACGAGATCCGGGTGCCCATGAGCCGCGGCAGCGAGACGGTCTTCGCGAAGGCCTCGCGGCTGCGGTGGCGACGGCGCGCGACGGCGAGCGGTGCCGTCGTGGCAGCCACCGCGGCCGGCCTGCTCCTCGGCCCCGGCATGCCGGGCACCGGGCACGGCGCCGGCGCGGCGAGCTCGCCCACCGCGGGCGGCCACGCCACCAAGGCGGACCGCTTCGCGAAGCTGCTCCCGCCCGGTACCGGGAGGATCAGCGAGATCTCGCTGGCGCGGGTGATGAGGCAGTCGCAGAGCATCGCCCTGCCCAAGCCTCTCGGCCGGTACGGCGGCGACTACGCCGTCACCCGGCCCGAGGGGGTCGGCTACATCAGCGTGCACATCGCCACCCGCTCGGAGACCGACACGACGCCGGGCGACGAGGGCCCGGAGAACCCCTGCACGGACGCCGCCACGGACGGGCGCATCGACTGCACCACCCAGAAACTGTCCGACGGCGCACTTCTGGGCGTCTGGGAGACGCCCGCGGCCGACTCCGATATGGCCCCGGAGCCGTCCGGGGGCCGGGAGTACGACGCGGTCCTGCGTCTGAAGGACGGCCGGTCCCTCACCGTACGGGCCGGCGCAGGCCTCCAGGGCAAGGGCCGGCTCGGCCCGCTGCTCACGGCCCCGCCGCTGACCCGGGCCCAGCTCGCGAAGCTGATCCAGAACCCGGCGCTGCTGAAGTAGCGGGCGGGGTGGGGCGAGAGACGGGGGCCGGGGGAAACGGGCTGGGGGAACGGGGGCATGAGGAAGGGGCGGTACGGGAGACCCGTACCGCCCCTTGTCCCTGCGCCCGGAGGCGCGTCGTCCCGGTCAGAGGACCTTCGACAGGAACGACTTCGTGCGCTCGTGCTGCGGGTCCGTCAGGACGTCGCGCGGGTTGCCGGACTCGACGACCACACCGCCGTCCATGAAGACCAGGCTGTCGCCGACCTCACGGGCGAAGCCCATCTCGTGCGTCACGACGACCATCGTCATACCGGACTCGGCGAGGTCGCGCATGACGTCGAGGACGTCACCGACCAGCTCCGGGTCCAGGGCCGAGGTCGGCTCGTCGAAGAGCATCAGCTTCGGGTCCATGGCCAGCGCGCGGGCGATCGCCACGCGCTGCTGCTGGCCGCCGGACAGCTGCGAGGGGTAGTTCTTCGCCTTGTCGCCCAGGCCGACGCGCTCCAGGAGCTCCATCGCACGGGCCTGGGCTTCCGCCTTCTTGGCGCCCTTCACCTGGATGGGCGCTTCCATGACGTTCTCGACGGCCGTCATGTGCGGGAACAGGTTGAAGCGCTGGAAGACCATGCCGATGTCCCGGCGCTTCAGGGCGACTTCGCTGTCCTTGAGCTCGTAGAGCTTGTCGCCCTTCTGGCGGTAGCCCACCAGATCACCGTCGACGTACAGACGGCCCGCGTTGATCTTCTCAAGGTGGTTGATGCACCTCAGGAAGGTCGACTTGCCGGAGCCGGAGGGGCCGATCAGGCAGAACACCTCACCGGTGTTCACCTCCAGGTCGATGCCCTTGAGGACCTCCACCGGGCCGAAGGACTTGTGCACGCCCTCCGACTTCACCATCGCGGTCATGCCTTGCCCCTCTCACTGCCGAGGCCGAGCATGTTCGCCTTGATCTTCTGGAAGACGGTCGGCGGCAGGCTGCGGCTGGAACCGCGTGCGTAGTAGCGCTCCAGGTAGTACTGGAAGACGCTGAACACGCTGGTCATGGCCAGGTACCAGATGGAGGCCACGAACAGCATCTCCATGACGGCGTACGACGTGGAGCCGATCGCCGAGGTGGAGCGCAGCAGTTCGTTGTACGTGACCGCGTACACGAGCGACGAGGTCTTCAGCATGTTGATGAACTCGTTGCCGGTCGGCGGCACGATCACCCGCATCGCCTGCGGGATCACGATCCGGAACAGCGTCTTCGTGTGGCTCATGCCGAGGGCCTGGGCGGCCTCCGTCTGGCCCTCGTCGACGGCCAGCAGGCCGGCGCGGCAGATCTCGGCCATGTACGCGGCCTCGTTCAGGCCGAGACCCAGCAGGGCGCACATGAACGGGGTCATGACGTCCGTCATGTTGTTCTTGTAGATCGGCCCGAGGTTCAGAACGGGGAAGATCAGCGCCAGGTTGAACCACAGCAGAAGCTGGACGTAGACCGGCGTGCCGCGGAAGAACCAGATGTACAGCCACGCGACCGTGCTGGTCACCGGGTTCTTCGAGAGCCGCATCACCGCGAGGACGATGCCCAGCACCACGCCCACGATCATGGACAGGATGCTGATCAGCAGCGTGCGGCCGGCGCCCTGGACGACGCTGGACACGAAGAGCTGGTCGCCGACCGTGTGCCACTGGATGTTGCCCTGCGAGAACGCGATGCCGAGCGCCACCAGCAGCGCGACGACGATGACGCCGCTGATCCACCGGCCGTAGTGCCGGACGGGGATCGCCTTGATGGTCTCCGGGGCCGGCCCGGACGCCGCGCCCGCGGGCACCGCGTCGCCCGGGGGCGGGGTGTCCGAGGCGGACTTGTCGAGTTTGTCAGTCACGTGACTGCCCTTCAGTGGTGCGCTCGGCTTACTTGCCGCCATTGATCGCGGACTGCGAGATCGCGCCGGACTGGGCGCCCCACTTCTCCAGGACCTTCTGGTACGAGCCGTCCTTGATGATCGCGTCGACGGCGTCCTTCAGCGCGTCACGGAGCTGGGTGTTGTTCTTGTTCAGGATGATGCCGAACGGGCCGGCGTCGTACTGCTTGTTGATGACTTCGAAGGCCTTGCCGCCGTCGGCCTTGTTGGCCAGGTCGACCGCCACCGGGTAGTCGTTGATGCCGGCCACCGCGCCGCCGGACTTCACACGGGTCTGGGCCTCGGTGTCGTTCTGGAACGACTCGATGTTGATGGCCTTCTTACCGGCGTCCGTACACTTCTTGGACTGGTCCTTCAGGGCCGTCTCGTACGTCGTGCCCTGCTGCACGGCGGCCGTCTTGCCACAGAGGTCCTCGATGCCCTTGATGCCCTCGGGGTTGCCCTTCTTCACGTAGATGGCCGTACCGGCCGTGAAGTAGTCGACGAAGTCGACGCCCTGGCCGAGCTTCTTGCCCTTGTCGTCCAGGCCTTCCTGGCGCTGCTTGTTGTCCGTGATGGACGACATGCCGATGTCGTAGCGGCCGGAGTTGACGGCGGTGATCAGGCCGTCGAAGGAGCCCGAGGTGAACTCGAACTTCACGCCGAGCTGCTTGGCCAGCGCGTCGGCCAGGTCGGGGTCGACGCCGACGATCTTGCCGCCCTCGGTCGACTCCATGGGCGCGTACTCGGCATTCGTGCCGACCTTGATGACGCCCGCGTCCTGGATCTTCTTGGGCAGCTTGGAGAACAGCGGCGCACTGTTGGTGGCGGACTCGCTGGAGCTGCCCTTCTTGGTCTGGTCACCGCAGCCGGTGAGGACCAGCGCGCCGGCGACCGCGATCGCGCCGACCGCTGCTATCCGGGACTGAGCGGCCTTGCTACGACGGGTGGTGCGTGCGGTCATGAGGGTTCCTCCGGCAGATCAGGGAGTAGCCGATAGGTCGACGGAAACACACACCTTCGAGTGTCGCGACCTCGTGTAATGACGGCATCTTGCCATTCGGACCGCGAGATTCAGGGTGGCCGCTATGTCAAAATCGGATAACGGGTGACCCCCGAACCAACACCGGGCGGTCCGGCACCGCCGGATCTTGTCCGGGAATCTTTCCTTCCGGCGGGAAGATCTTCGGCGCATCGACGCAGGCGGAAGACCGCTACACGGCACTCGTGGCTGAACGAGGACATGTCCGGACGTGTCAATGGATCATGGCATGAGTCATCTCACCGCCGTGTGATCTTGTCTCTATCGACTCGTCCTCGGCACCATCCGTCCGGTAAGAAGGTTCTTTACACCCCTCATCCGGGGCTCAGGGCGCGTGTGCGGCGCGCCCGTCGCGCAGCGGCCCGTACGCAACCACGGCGGCAGGGCCTGTGCGGTGCCCGCCCACCCCTCAACCAGGAGTGGAAACCCTCAAACATTGAAGACTTAAGGGGTAAACAAAGTGGCAGCGGAGATCGTCAATCCTCGCAGCGACAGCAGTACGGATCACGAAGGCGGGGCAGAGCCCCTCGATTCCTTCGACCCGGCTTTCGCGCTGCACCGCGGCGGCAAAATGGCTGTGCAAGCCACTGTGCCGATCCGCGACAAGGACGACCTGTCCCTGGCTTACACGCCCGGCGTCGCGAAGGTGTGCAGCGCGATCGCCGAGCAGCCGGAACTCGTCCACGACTACACGTGGAAGTCGTCCGTGGTCGCTGTGGTGACCGACGGCACGGCAGTGCTCGGGCTCGGTGACATCGGCCCGGAGGCCTCGCTCCCCGTCATGGAGGGCAAGGCCATTCTGTTCAAGCAGTTCGGCGGTGTGGACGCGGTGCCGATCGCGCTCGCGTGCACGGGCGTCGACGAGATCGTCGAGACCGTGGTCCGGCTCGCTCCCTCCTTCGGAGGCGTCAATCTGGAGGACATCTCGGCACCGCGGTGCTTCGAGATCGAGCGCAAGCTCCAGGAGCGACTGGACATCCCGGTCTTCCACGACGACCAGCACGGAACCGCGGTCGTCACCCTCGCGGCCCTGCGGAACGCCGCCCGGCTCACCGGGCGCTCGCTCGGCGACCTGCGCGCGGTGATCTCCGGCGCGGGCGCGGCCGGTATCGCCATCGCCAAGTTCCTGCTGGAGGCCGGCCTCGGCGATGTCGCGGTCGCCGACCGCAAGGGCGTCGTGTCCCGTGACCGGGACGACCTGACGGACGTCAAGCGCGAGCTCGCGGAGATCACCAACAAGGCGGGGATCTCCGGTTCGCTGGAGGAGGCGCTCGCGGGCGCCGACGTCTTCATCGGCGTCTCCGGCGGTACGGTTCCCGAGCCGGCGGTCGCCTCCATGGCGAAGGGGGCCTTCGTCTTCGCGATGGCCAACCCGAACCCCGAGGTGCACCCCGACATCGCCCACAAGTACGCGGCCGTCGTCGCGACCGGGCGGTCGGACTTCCCGAACCAGATCAACAACGTGCTGGCCTTCCCGGGGATCTTCGCCGGTGCGCTCCAGGTCCGGGCCTCCCGGATCACCGAGGGCATGAAGATCGCCGCCGCCGACGCGCTGGCCGCGGTCGTCGGGGACGACCTCGCCGCGGACTACGTGATCCCCTCGCCGTTCGACGAGCGGGTGGCTCCGGCGGTGACGGCCGCGGTGGCTGCCGCCGCCCGGGCCGAGGGCGTCGCCCGCCGCTGACCGGCGTTTTGAGAAGGGGGCCGGGGGGCGGCGCGCGCCCGGCGCGCCCGCCCCCGCGCTCCCCCCACACACCCCCCCGCCGGGTCAAACCCGGCGCGGGACCGTCGAGGTGCGTGTGGCTGTGAAGGGCGGTCGCCTACGCGGCGAAAGGCTCCATGAGGCTTCAGCCG
>NZ_JBHYXD010000082.1:15992-36805 GCF_042751995.1 Streptomyces sp. NPDC059371
GGGGGGGCGCGCCCCCGCGGCGCCGGCCGCGCCCCCCCCGCGGCCCCGGAGATCGCCCCCCCCCCGCGGGTCCCCCCCCGCCGCGCCCCCCGCCGCATTTTCCGCCCCCCCGCCCCTGCCCGTCCCGCCACGGGGGCGCCGCCCCCGGACCCCCGCTCCTCAATCGCCGGAGAGGCTGAGTTTTCCTGTCCGGCGCCGGAGAGTTTCAGCCCGTCCGGAGATTGAGGACGAGGCCGTCAGGCCGAAGCGGGGGGCTGGGGGGCGGCAGCCCCCGGGTACGGGACGGGTAGGGGTGGAGGGGGGCGAGGACTGCTTGTGCCCGGGGCCACCCGGTCGGTGGGGGACGTGTCACAGACGGAGGCGGTTCCCCCGGCCGGGGGCGGAGCCTATCGTCAAGGTCATGTTCGCTGCCTATGCCGCCCGAATCGACCGTGACCAGCCGCTGAACGGCCTGGAGTTGGGGGAGCGCCCGGCCCCCGGACAGAGGCCGGGCTGGACGACCGTGAACGTACGGGCCGCCTCCCTCAACCACCACGACCTGTGGTCGCTGCGCGGAGTCGGCCTCGCCGAGGACAAACTGCCGATGATCCTCGGCTGCGACGCCGCCGGCGTCGACGAGGACGGCAACGAGGTCGTCCTGCACTCCGTCATCGGCCAGAGCGGGCACGGGGTCGGCCCCGACGAGCCCCGGTCCATCCTCACCGAGCGCTACCAGGGCACCTTCGCCGAGCAGGTCTCCGTACCCACGTGGAACGTGCTGCCGAAGCCCAGGGAACTGTCCTTCGCGGAGGCCGCCTGCCTGCCGACCGCGTGGCTGACGGCGTACCGGATGCTGTTCACCAACGCAGGGGTACGGCCCGGCGATTCCGTTCTCGTCCAGGGGGCCGGCGGAGGCGTCGCCACCGCCGCGATCGTGCTCGGCAAGGCCGCCGGCCTGCGGGTCTTCGCGACCAGCCGGGACGAGGCCAAGCGCAAGCGGGCCCTCGAACTCGGTGCCGTCGAGGCGCTGGAGTCCGGGGCGCGGCTGCCGCAGCGGGTCGACGCGGTCATCGAGACGGTCGGCGCCGCCACCTGGTCGCACTCGGTCAAGTCGCTGCGTCCCGGCGGAACCGTGGTCATCTCGGGCGCCACCAGTGGTGACCGGCCCTCGCACGCCGAGCTGACGCGGATCTTCTTCCTCGAACTCAAGGTGGTCGGCTCCACCATGGGCACGAAGGACGAGCTGGAGGATCTGCTGGCCTTCTGCGCGGCCACCGGTGTGCGGCCCGTCGTCGACGAGGTGCTGCCGCTCGACCGGGCCCGCGAGGGCTTCGAAAAGCTGGAGTCGGGCGACGTGTTCGGCAAGATCGTGCTGACGGCGAGCTGAGGCCCGGGGCACGGAATCACACGAACGGCGGGTCCGGGATATTCCGGGCCCGCCGTTTCGCTTGGCGTGGACGTCCGGGCGCCGCCAGTGTCAATTTTGGTTGACAGAAGCAGGGTGTCAACGTAAGTTGACATCATGACCGAAGCAACGGATCTTGCCGAGCGCGCGGGTGATCGCGATCCGCGGATCGGGCTGCGAGCGGTCTCCGCGCTGCGGAGACTGCTGGAGCAGTTGGAGGCGGTACAGGTGCGCAGTGCGCGCCATCAGGGCTGGTCGTGGCAGGAGATCGCCGCGGAACTCGGAGTGAGCAGGCAGGCCGTGCACAAGAAGTACGGGAGGCAGTGATGTTCGAACGCTTCACCAAGGATGCGCGGGCCGTCGTCGAGGGCGCCGTGGCGCACTCCGAGCGGGTGGGCGCCGAGACGGTCGAGGAGGAGCACATGCTGCTGGCCCTCCTCGGCCGGGAGGGCAGCCGGGCCTCCTTCGCCCTCTCCTCGCTGGGGGAGTCCGGGTTCCGGGAGTCGCTGGAGCGGGACCTCGCCGAGGCTCGGCGCCGGGGCGGGCTCTCTCGCGCCGACGCGGACGCCCTCTCCGGGCTCGGCATCGACCTGTCGGAGATCATCTCCCGGATCGAGGAGGCGCATGGAGAAGGGGCGCTGGAGTCGGGCAGGTGCGGCGCGAACGGCAGGCGGGTCCGTCGGCGGCCCTTCGGGCAGGAGGCGAAGGACGTGCTGGTACGAGCCCTGCGGATCGCCGCCGCCCGACGGGACCGGCACATCGGGGACGAGCACCTGCTCCTGGCGGTCACCTTGCGGGGCGGGGTCGCCGCCGAGGTGCTGGCCGACCACAACGTCACCTACGAATCGGTGACGCGCGTGCTGTACGGCGAGACCGGACCGGCCGGCGAGACCGGGGTGGCGGAGGCGGGGTGAGTGCCGGCGGCGGACTGGCGTGATCGGGTGACGGGCCTGTGGGGCCGCGCCGGTCCGGACACGGGGCGAGGTCCGGTGTGAGCCGTGCGGGCCCGCGTGACCGGGCGGGCGCGGCGGCACGGGTCCCGACCCGAGCCGCCGAACGCGGCTCGGCACCGGTCGGCTGCGCCGCGGCGGCCGGGTCGGCAGCGCGAGCCGCGGCCGGGTCGGCAGCGCGAGCCGCGGCCGGGTCGGCGGGGTCGGGGGTGACGGGGTTGTCTCGGCCCGGGGCCGGGGTGACCGGGTTCTCCCGGCCCGGGGCCGGGGGCGACCGGGTTGTCTCGGCCCCGGGCCGAGGGGCGTCCCGGGGCCGAGCGGGGCGGGCGGGGCCGTGTTCGTGGTCCCGCCGGCCATGTGCTCGGCACCGGGGGAGAGCTACGGCCGCCTGCTTCGCAGCGTCGAGCCGATGTGGGCCGCCGCCGCCGACAAGTGGCGGCGGACGTCACGGAGCTGGTCCTCCGTGATCCCGTGGTCGCGGGACGTGTCGCGGATGTCGTCACGGAAGCGGTCCAGCAGACGGTCGAGGTCCCGGGCGGGGTCGCCCGTGGAGTCCTCGTGGGCCCAGGCCGGTTCGTACGCGGCGGGGAAGTCCTCCGGCGTGGCCGAGTACTCCGCGTCCACGGGCGCTCCGGAAGGCGTGCGGCCGAAGCCGAACTCCTTGCCGAGATCCTTCCCGAAGTCCTTGCCGAAGTTCTTCCCGAAGTCGCCGAACTCCTTGGCCAGTTCGGTCAGCCCCTCGCGCACGCCCGTCGGCCAGTCACCCCGCGCGAAATGATCCTGGACCTGGTCCTGGACGCGCTTGGCCATGCGCTGCATCTCCTCCTGGGCCTGCGCACGGGCCCTCTCCTGGGCCTCCTTGGCCTGGCGGCGGGCGCGCTGCGCCTCGTCGCGGGCGCGGCGGCTCTCGTCCTTCGCGCGGCGGGCTTGTTCCTTCCACTCCTGACGGACGCGCCGCATCTCCTCCTTCGCCGCCCGCCACGACTCCTTGTCCTGGAAGTCGTCGAGGCCGGGCCCGCCCGCCGGATCGTCGTGCTGCTTCGGCCGGGCGCCCGCCCCGGAGCCGTGGCGTGCCTCGGTGGCCGCCGCCCGCATCTCACGGCGCAGATCACCGGCCGCGCCCCGGACATCCGCGCGGATCTCCGCCGCGAGCTCCGCGACCGACTCGCGGATCTCCAGCTCCAGATCGGCCAGCTCGCCGCTCCGGTCGGCCAGCTCGGCGCGGCCCGCGTCGGTGATCGCGTACACCTTGCGGCCGCCCTCGGAGGTGTGCGTGACGAGTCCCTCGGCCTCCAGCTTCGCCAGCCGGGGGTAGACGGTGCCCGCCGAAGGTGCGTACAGGCCCTGGAAGCGCTCCTCCAGGAGGCGGATCACCTCGTATCCGTGGCGCGGGGCCTCGTCCAGCAGCTTGAGGAGGTACAGGCGCAGTCGGCCGTGGGCGAAGACGGGGGCCATGTCAGAGCACCTTCTTGTCGGTCGAGTCGGCCGGCCGGCCCTCGGTGGCATCGTCGCCCGGTGTGTCGCCTGCCGCGCCGCCCGCCGTGGCTGTGGCGGTGGCGGAGTCGCCCGCCGCGTCGTCGGCCTTGTCGGTCGCGGAACCGCTCTCGTCGTCGGTGCCGCCGCTCGCGGGGCCGCTCACCTTGTCGTCCGCCGAGTCGCCAGTCGACCCGGCCGCCGTGCCGTCCACGGCGGTGCCGGCGGTCGCGGCCGGGGTGGTGCCGGTGGTCGCGTCCGGGCCGGTCGGCCGGGCCGTGTCCCGGGGTGCGGGGACGTCCTCGTACGGCTCGTCCTCCGTCGGGGGCCTGCGCAGCAGGGCGATCGAGCCCGAGACCGTCATCGCCCTCAGTCTGCCGTTGCCCGCGCCTAGCCGGCCGGTGATCTTCTTGGCGCCCCACTGGCCGTTGACCCGCAGGTCCTCGAAGGCGCTGGAGACGCTGCCGCTCGCGGTGTTCGCCTCCACCTCGGCGTCCGCGGGGTGGGGGAGCCGGATGGCGATCTCGCCCGAGACGTTCGACAGCCGGACGTCGGTGGGGGAGCCCGTCGCGTCGAGGTCCACGATCATCGAACCGCTCACCGACTCGGCCCGCACGGAGGTGCCGGAGCCCTCGACGACGGTCAGGTCGCCGGAGACCGAGTTGAAGTGGAGGTCGCCGGTGACGGCCTGCGCCTCCAGGTTCCCCGAGACGGTCTCCACGCGCACGGGGCCGGAGACACGGACGAGCGTGGTGTCGCCGGTGACGCCCTTGACCTGGACCCGTCCGTCCGTCCCCGAGACCACCGCGGCGGCGCCGACCACGCCCACCTCGACGTGCGTACGGGTCGGGACGGTCAGGGAGACCACGGCCGCGCGGCGCCAGCCCTTGCGGTCGAGCCACTTCAGGAAGCCCTTCCACGGAAGGTCGTCGTAGGCCACCGTGAGCGTGCCGCCCTCCTGGGTCACCTGGAGCGGCGGGCCGTCCAGCTCGGACACCTCCAGCCGGGCGGAACCCTCGTCGGTCCCCACGACGTTCACTGTTCCGTTGACGATGCGTACGTGCAGCGTCTGGACGGGGCCGTCGAAGGAGAGCTTCCTCGGCTCTGTCACGGACCACTCGGACATGGTGCAGACCTCCTCGGCCGGACCGGACCCTCGTACGAGCCCGAACTCGACGCGGCATATCGCGTCTTCCGTATTCACGATATATCGCGGATGCGCAAAGTCAAGACACCCGTTCTGGGGATCGTGAGTGCATCGAAGCGGGCAATTCGCCCTAAAGTGGGGCTATGTCGACTCCCTCCGGCGTGTCCAGGGGCGGCCGTCCGACCCCCGGCGCCCTGTTGCTGTGCCGGGCCCGTCCGGAGTCGGTCGGCCCCGCCGTCCAACTGCTGCGCGAGCGGATGCTGCTCGCCGGAGCCGGCCCCGACTGGAGCGTGCTGGTCCCCGAGGGCAAGCCCTGGCAAGACGGCGCGGAACCCGTCGACCGCGTGCTCACCGGATGGGCCGCGGCGCTCGCCGTCGGCGCGCCCTGGCCCGTTCTCGCGCTGTGGTGGGACACCGACCGCAGCGGCTTCACCCTGGCCTCGGGCTTCCGGCGCACCGTGGGCTACGAATGGCTGGCGAACGGCACCCCGGTCGGCGAGGACGAGGCGATGCGCACCTTCGCCGCCCGTCTGGGCCTCGACCCCGTGCTCGACATGCAACTGCTGGAGCCGCTGACACAGCCCGACCCCGTGGTCGACGCGCACGCGCGCGTGAGCGGGCTGTTCGCCGTCCTCACGCGCGCGGGGGTGATCCTCCCGGCCGGGGTCGACCCCGGAGAGCCCGTGGAACGGCTGCGTGACGCGGTCCGGATCCTGCCGGACGCCGAGCAGATCGAGTGGAACGGCTGGCGAGCCGCGGTGGGCGCCGAACTCGACGTCGTGGAGAGCGGCGGTCTCGGGCCCTGGCTGCGCGGCCCCAGGGCCCGCACCCTCGCCGCGGCCCAGCTCGCCGTGGGCCTTCCGCTCACCGCCTGGGGGATCCGGCGGCACAGCGGCGGCTGGATCGTCGTCGGCGCCGTCCTGATGCTCCGCGGCGCCCTCGGTCTGGCGTACGACCACCTGCGCGCGTACGACTGACCGGTCCCCGCGCGAGGACGGTGCCCGGAGCTCCCGCTCCTACTCCTCGTCGTCCTCGTCGTCCAGGCGGGCCAGCCAGGTCGCCAGCCGCTCCACCGGTACCTCGAAGTCCGGGTTCAGGTCGACGAACGTACGCAACTGCTCGGCGAGCCACTCGAAGGTGACCTCTTCCTCGCCACGCCGCTTCTCAAGTTCCTCGATGCCGCGGTCGGTGAAGTACATGGATGGTGCTCCGTGGGTGAAAGGTAAGTGGAACGCTGGGAAAAGGATAGGCGGGGGCGAGCGACAGGCGGAGGGCCTCCGGGGGCGAGGAACGCGGGGAGGGCCCCTGTCGTGCGCGGGCCGCCGACGCTAGCCTGCAAGGTCGGCTCGAACCACGGGGGCGTGGGGGAACGGGGGATGCCATGAGCGACGCGGTGACGCGCATCGCACGGATCGAGATGCCCGACGGAACACCGGTGTGGGCGCGGATCTCGGGAGCGGACGAACTGGAGGATCCCGGCGGGGAGCTGTCGCTGACGGACGTCGGCTTCGCGGAGCGGGTCGAGGCGCAGGTCGAGTCCCTGCAGTCGCTGATCACCGGGGTCGCCCGCTCGCTCGCCGCCCCGCTGCGCGCGGTGCGGCCCGACGAGGTCAGCGTCGAGTTCGGCATCGAGCTGACGGCGAAGGCCGGCAAGGTGGTCGGGCTGCTCGCCGACGGCGAGGCCAAGGCGGGCATCACGGTCACGCTCACCTGGAACGGCGCGCCACCCGACCTGGGGACCGGGACCACCGCCTCCCACGCGGGGCCACCCGACCCGGACGGGGCCGGGACCACCTCGCACGTGAGGCCCCCCGGCCCGCGAGGCGCCGCAATCGCCGCTCCCCGCGCGGGGTCACCCGACCCGGACGGGCCCGGAACCGCCGCCCCGCACGCGGGGCCACCCGACCCGCAAGGTCCCGGGACCGCCCCGCACGCGGGCGCGTCTCCCGGCGCCCCGGCGCACGGCGCCGCCACCGACCCCTCCGGCGGGGGCGGGGCATGACGGACGGGCACGCCCCGGGCGCACCGGGCGGCCCCGGGAACGCTCACCGTGCGCTGCGTGATCTCGTCATGGCCGCCACCGTACGCATCCATCGCGCGGGCTCCGGGTATGCCCTCGACGAACCCGGCACGTTCCTCGGGAGCGGCTTCTTCATCGCTCCGAATTGGGTTCTGACCTGCGCGCATGTGGTCCGGAGCGGGGAGGGGAACGAGGTGACGGTGGTGTACGAGAGGGGGCCGGGCCGCGGTACGTCCGCCGTCACCGGCGAGGTCGCGACGGTCCTCCCGGACCGCGCCGGGCTGCCGGCCCGCGGTACGTGGCCGTCCCCCGACCTCGCCCTGGTGCGGCTGCGCGAGCCGGTGGACCACGACTGCGCTTACGTCACCGAGCGCCCGGCCGCCTACTACGAGGAGGCCGTCGTCCTCTACTCCGGCTGGTCCGTGGTCGGCGGGGAGCTGCGCCGGCTGAGCGGCACCTGCACGGTCCAGGGCACGCTCGGCGGCTGGTCCGACGACGAGCAGATCCGCCTCGGCGGCGACGTGCTGCCGCCCGGCGTCTCGGGCGGTCCTGTCGTGGACCCCGTACGCGGTGAGGTCGTCGGTGTCCTGAAGTCGCGTACGGACCGGGGGCTCGGCGGGACCTGTACGGGCGTGGAGCAGTTACGGTCGCTCCCGGTGCCGGCCGAGGAGCCGGCCGCCGAGCACGACGACCCGTACCACGCCGTCTTCCACGCGCACGACCGCTACCACCGGGACCGGCAGCGCCACCCGGACAGCGACCGCAGCACCTGGGCCGACGTGCAGAACCAGCTCGGCGCCCGGCCCGGCCGGGCCCTCAGCCCCGAGGAGCGGACCCAACTCCTCGGCAGGCTCGCCGATCTGCCGCCGCCGGCCAGCACCCGCGCCCTGCTCGGCCTCCTCGAATCCCTGCTGGGCGACCAGGCGGCGATCCCGCACCCGGCCCCGCGCGGCTGGCGCGACGGGCTCGGGGCGTTGTACGAGAGCTCGCGCCAGGACGCGGCCCTCGACCTCGTCCTCGACTACGCCATGCGGGCGATGTCCGCCGAACGCCCCTTCGTCACGCCGGGCACGCGGGCCGCCGAACGGGCGCTGTGGGAGTGGGTGCGGCAGACCGCCGAGGGCCGTCCGGGCCCCGCCTACCGGCGCCGCCTCGGTCAGCAGTGGATCGAACGGCTCCAGTTGGCGCCCCGCGGCCCCTCGGCGGCGGAAGCAGAGGCGGCGCACATCACCACGCGGAGCGCCGATCGTGCGCCCCGCCTCTTCGTCCTGCTCGAACTGGAGCAGCTCGGCTGGGAGCCGGGCCGCTGCGACTGGCACGTCTCCGTGGGCCGGCCGACCGGGGAGGTGGTGCGGTTGCGGGACGGCGAACGCACCCCGCTGGAGGAGCTGCCGGCCGCTCTCGCGGCGCCCCTGACGGAGGCCTTCCGCCAGTGCGACGAACCCGGACGGCCCGTGGACCTCCAGGTGGCGCTGCCCCATCTGCTGCTCGGACTCGACGTCGACGCCTGGCGGTTCGGGCCGGACGAGGCGCCGCTCGGCGTCCAGCGGCCCGTCGTCGTGCGCTGTGCCGACCGGGAGCAGCTCCCCGAACCCGCCGACACGGCGGCCCACGCCGGAAAGCCGCTCCCCGCCGACGAGGAGCGGCATGAGCGCGAGGACCGCTGGCGGTGGATCCACGCACACGGCGCGCAGGCCGAAGTCCTCGACTGCGAGGACGGTCTGCGGGTACCGGTACCGGCGGCGGAGTCGCTGCGCGGCCTGCCGCACAAGACCGTCCCGGTGCTCTGCCGCTACGGGGACCACCGTTTCGAGGACGACCCGGTCGCGCTCGTCCGGATCGTGCACGGCGGATACGGCGTCGCGCTGTGGCGGCGCTGGCGCGGACAGTCCGAGGCGGTCTGCGGCGAGTTCCACCGAAGGGCCGGCGACACGGTGGCGGGCGCGGGCGGCGCGGACCGGCTCCCCGCCCTGGTGCACGCCCTGCGGGCCGGACTGCGCGAGGGCCGGCCGGAGACCTACTGGGCTCATGGGATCGCCCTGTTCTACGACGACCCGCGCCGGCCCCTGCCCGGGACCGGAGACCTGCTGGAGGCACCATGACCGCATCGGTGGAGCCGTTGTCGCGTGATGCTCGGATGAGGCCGAAGTGGGCTGCCGCGAGCCCCTCTTGGGGCCTTACGGGGCCCACCGCGGATCGATACGGTGAGGCGACGATCGACGGCTTCCGGGGTGGACGAGTGACGACGAGGACTGGGCAATGACCGATTCCAGCGAGTGGCTCATCTACCGAGGCGCAGGCGAACCCCACGACGGCCTGAACCGGCTGCCCGCCCCGCCGCCGTGGCGCGACTTCGCGAGCCGGGACGCCGCCGGCGGTGACGGCGACGGCTCCGAGGACCGCAGGCTGGGCGCGTACCGGCATCTGGCCGAACTCCACCGGCCCGGCGCCGAGGAACTCGAAATGATCAACGCGGCGCTCTATCTGCGCCGCCCCCTGCTCGTCACCGGGAGCCCCGGCGCGGGCAAGAGCACGCTCGCGCACTCGGTCGCGTACGAACTCGGCCTCGGCAACGTCCTGCGCTGGCCGATCGTCAGCCGCTCCACCCTGCGGGACGGCCTCTACCACTACGACGCGATCGCCCGGCTCCAGGACGTGCAGCTCGCCGCCCCGCACGGTGCCGACCCCGCCGCGCCCGGCGCCCCCGGTTCGGTCGAGGGCATCGGCAGCTACATCCGGCTCGGCCCGCTCGGCACCGCGCTGCTGCCCTCCGGGACCCCGCGCGTGCTGCTCATCGACGAGCTGGACAAGAGCGACATCGACCTGCCCAACGACCTCCTGAACGTGCTGGAGGAAGGCGAGTTCGAGATTCCCGAACTGCAGCGCGTCGCCGACCGGCTGCCCGGCGGCGAGGCCGCGGTGCTCACCGCCGACGGCACCAAGGCACGGGTGCGCGACGGCCGGGTGCGCTGCCACGCCTTCCCCTTCGTGGTCCTCACCAGCAACGGCGAACGCGACTTCCCCGCCCCGCTCATGCGCCGCTGCATCCACCTCGAACTGGGCCGCCCCGACCACAAGCGGCTCGCCACCTTCGTACGCGCCCACCTGGGCGACGAGGCCGCACGCGCCGGGGACGACCTGATCACCCACTTCCTGGAGCGCTCGCGCAGCGAACTCGTCGCCGCGGACCAGCTCCTGAACGCCATCCACCTCACCGACGCCGCGGCCCCGCCCAGCCGCGACCGGCTCGCCGACCTGCTCATCCAGCGACTCGACCGCCCGAGGTGACCCGCTGATGACCTCCGGCGACCCGATCGCCGAACTCATCGCCCGGATACGGCGGACCGGGCTGGATCCCGATGCCCGGCAACTGGCCGACGCGCTGTGGCTGGCCCGCTGGTCGCGCCCGACGGACGGGACCGGCGACGAGCAGGGGAGCCCGCCGCCGTCCGGCCACAGGACGGCGGCCGAGGACCCCGCCGCCGGGCGCCCGGACCCGCGGGGAGAAGGGCCGCCGCCCGGCGACCGGCCCGGACCGGCGTGGCGGGACACGGAGCCCGACCGGCGCGTCGCCCTCTACCCGGTGCCGCGCGACGGCGCGCCGCGCGGCTACGGGCAGGGCCGGTCGGCGGTGCTGCCCGTCGGCGTCCCGGCCGCGCCCGCGTTCCCCTCCCCCCTCGAACTCCAGCGCGCATTACGCCCGTTGCAGGCGTACCGCACCGCCGCACCACCCCTGCGTACCGTCCTCGACGAGACCGAGACCGCCGAACAGACCGCCCGGGCGGGCGGGTTGGTTTTGCCGGTGTTCCGCGGGGTGACCCGGGCCGACGCCGCGCTCCAGCTCGTCATGGACGCCTCCTCGTCCATGCGCGTGTGGGACCGGATGTTCGCCGAACTGGAACAGGTCTTCAGCCGGCTCGGCGCCTTCCGGGACATTCAGATCAGCCACCTCCACCAGGGCCCGGACGGAGAACCCGCCGTCAGCCGCAGCCCCGAGCCCGGCGCGGCCCCCCTGCACTCCGCCGACCGGCTGAGCGACCCGACGGGCCGCCGCGTCACCCTCCTCGTCAGCGACTGCGCCGGCCCCCTGTGGCACAGCGGCCACGCCCACCGCCTCCTGCACCACCTGTCCCGGCTCGGCCCCGCCGCCGTACTCCAGCCGCTGCCGCAGCGCATGTGGAACCGCACCCGGCTCCCGGTGTCGTACGGCGAACTGACCCGCGGCGAAGCCCTCGCGGGCGCCGCCACACTCAAGGTCCGGCTGCCCGCGGGCACCCCGCCGGAGGCACGCGGCGGCGCGCTCCCGGTGCCCGTCCTGCCGCCCGAGCCCACCGCGCTCGGCGCCTGGGCACGACTGCTGTCGGGAGCCGGCGCCGGACCCGTGGCCGGCGCCGTCGGCTGGGTGCGCGGGCAGCACGAACCCGCTCCGAGGGCCCGGCCCGGACGCCGGATGTCCGGGCTCGAACTGGTCAGCCGGTTCCGCTCCAACGCCTCCAAGACAGCCGGGCGACTGGCCGGCTATCTGGCCGCGGCCCCGCTCAGCCTTCCCGTCATGCAGCTCGTCCAGCGCACCATGCTCCCCGACTCCGGGCCCGCCGAACTGGCCGAAGTCCTGCTCAGCGGACTGGTCTCCCGCGCCAAGGCCGAGGACTACGGCGCGGACGGCACCCAGTGGTACGAGTTCGCGCCCGGGGCGCAGGAAGCCCTGCTGTCCCCGCTGGGCCTCGACGAGGCCATGCTGGTGCTCAAACACTGCTCCGAATACATCGAGCACCGGTTCGGCAAGGGAGGTCCCAACTTCCCCGCCCTGGCCCTGGCACAGCTCGGCGAGGGCGGCTCCGGACCGCCGCTCTCACCCGGCGCCGGATACCCGGGCGAGAACGGCGACAACGGCGGCGCCACCCTCGTGCCCCAGCCCTTCGCCGAGGTCGCCGCACGGGTACTGGAGCGATTCATGCCGCTGCCTGAACACTTCGCGAGCTACGCGCCCACCCGCGGCCCCGACGACCCGCCCGGCCGGCGGCCCACCCACCCCGCCGTGCTCAGGGCCCGCTCACTGGCCGGCCAGTTCGGCAGCGACCGGATGGTGCAGGACCTCATCGACGCCGTACAACTGCTGCGCGGCGCGACCGAACACGAGGTGCTCCCCGGCGCCGACCCGGAACTGTGGGCCGAGTACGCCAACTGCGTCCTGCTGCTGTGGGAGGTGCAGGGCGGCGCCGACCTGCTGCGCGAGGCGGAGACCGCCGCCGAACGCGCCGTCGCGCACCCCCGGGCCCTGCGCGAGAGGGCCGTCCTGGCCCGGGTCCTGCACGCCGCCGCCACCGACCGCAGGCGGCGCGGCGACCGGCGCGGCGCGCTCGACCTGCTGCAACGCGCGGACCGCGAGTACGCGGTGGCCTGCGCCGCGCCCGACCTGGACGCCGCCGAGGCCCTGCGGCTCACCCTGGAACGGGTACGGGCGCTGGAGGCGCAGTGGCGACTCGGCGGCGACAGCGCGCTCCTCCAGGGCGCCGTCGGCATGCTGGAGGCGTTCGCCGACGCCTGGCCCGACCGCCGAAGCCGCCCCTCCGGGCTCCCGCTCGCCCACGGCCGTGTCCTGCTGCGCCTGTCGGGCGCCACGGCCGACCACGAACAGGCCAGGCTGTACGCGGAACAGGGCGCGCGCTCCCTGCGCGCCGCCCTGGAGACCGGCCCCGAGGACCCGCCCGCTCCGGACGGCGCGTCCTCACGCGTCCGCATCCTCCTCGACCTCGTCGACGCGATCCTGGGGTCCGGCGGCGCACTGGACGACGCCCGGGACCACGTGGAGGAGGCACTCGCCCTCACCCGCGACCAGGGGCTGCGCTCCGCCCTGCTGGTGCGCGCCGGGCGCGTCCACGTCGTCCGGTACGCCGACACGGGCGACCCGCGCGAACTCCAGGACGCCGCCGCGCGGTTCGAGCAGGCCTCCCGTGGAGTGCCCCGGGACGCCCCCGCGCACGCCGACGTCCTCGCCGAATGGGGCGAGGCCCTGCTGCGCCACGCCGTGGCGGACAGCGCACGCGTCCCCGGCGAATCGCTGTACCGGGCCATCCGGGTGCTGCGGGACTGCCGTACCGAGACACCCGCGGGCAGCGGCGAACTCGCCCACCGCCTGCTGCTCCTCGGCCGCGCGCTGATGCTGCGCTACCGCGCCCGCGGTGACCGGGTCGACCTGCGCGAGGCCGAGCACCTTTTCGGCCTCGCGGCTCTTGAGGACGGCCCGCCGCTCACCACCGCCCGCTGCTGGCTGGAGCTCGGGCAGGCCCAGTTCGAGGCGTACCAGAGCCTCGGCCGCAAGGCGCGGCTCGACGAGGCGATCGACGCCTTCCGGGCCGCGGCCGAGTCGGCCCGCGAGGCCGAGGAGGACGCGGAGACGGAGCGCACGCGCCAGGAAGCCGTGGAACTGGCCGCTCGGGCACAGCACTGGCGGGGTATGTCCTACGAAGCGGCGGCGCGCCCGCGTGCCGCGCGCGAGGCCTACCGGGCCGCACGGACCGAGTGGTCCAGGCTGCCGGACGGCGTCGCGAGCACGGGAGAGCCGACGGCCCGGCAGACGGCACAGCGGCTGGCCGAGCTGGAGTGAGAGCGCCTGCCGGCGGCCGCCGGGGCGGAGTCAGTGAAGGCGAGGGAGAAGACGAATGGGCGCACGGGACGACGTAGGGGAAGGCATACGGGACGGCGCACAGGACGGCGACGCGGCGGGGGACCGCCTTCCGCGATCCCCGGACCGGTTCCGGGGTCCGGCGCGGCCGATGTCCCCCGAGGCCACCGGGGACGCCCCGACCGGGACACCGGATCCGGCGGACCTCCCCGTCCCCGACCTGCTGGAGCTGGACCTCGCGGAGCTGCGGACCGTCCGACACCCGGTCCTGACAGAGGTACTGGCCGACCTGCGAGCCCGCTCGGGAGAGCCGAGCGAGATCCTGTGGGGGTTCAACAACGCCTTCTGAACGGCCGAGTGGGCGACGGACCGGACAACCGTCGCTCACGAGCGGTCAGTTCAAGTCCACGCCCGTGATTGAACCGGACAACTTCGGACGGTCGGTGTTTGTGGCCGGTGTGCGGGCGGGCATGTCGCCCGGTACGGACAGGGGGCCGTGGCGCGGTTCGCGGCGTGGGATCGTGCGGCCGTACACCATGGGGGTGCCGGAGTGTCTGCAGAGGCGACCTCCCCGACACCGATACCCCCGCGGACACCCCTGCCCCCGCCCCTGTCGATGCCGATGCCGGCCACCGTGACCTCCGCGCCGCACCCCGTACGGCCTTCGTGGGACGGTCCCGTTCCCGAACCGCCCTTTCCTTTCCGGCAGTTCATCGTGAAGATGCACGGCCGCTGCAACCTCGCCTGCCGCTACTGCTACCTCTACGAGGGCCCTGACCGCAGTTGGCGCGCCCGCCCCGCCGCCGCCCCGCCCGGCGTCCTGGAGCGGACCGCGCGGAGGATCGGCGAACACGCCGCCGTCCACGGTCTGACGGATCTGTCCCTGGTCCTGCACGGCGGCGAACCCCTGCTGGCCGGTGTGGACACCCTCGCCCGGTTCACCGGCCTCGTCCGCGACCGGGTCCCGCACGGCTGCACCGTGCACGCCACCGTCCAGACCAACGCCACCCTGCTCACCGAACGGCGGCTCGCCGTCCTGGCCCGGCACTCCGTCAGGGTCGGCATCAGCCTGGACGGCGGCCTGCCCGAGCACAACACGCTGCGCACCGACCACGCCGGCCGCCCGTCCTGGCCCGCCGCCGCGCGCGGCGCCCGGCTGATCGCCGAACGCCACCCGGAGGCGTACGCCGGGATCCTCACCGTCGTCGACCCCACGACGGACCCGGTCGAGCTGTACGAGTCCCTGCTCGCGCTCCGGCCGCCGGCCATCGACCTGCTCCTCCCGCACGGCAACTGGACCGCGCCCCCACCGCACCGGCAGGGACCGGGAACCCCCTACGGCGACTGGCTGTGCGCCGTCTTCGACCGCTGGTGGCGGGCCGGGCGACGCGAGACACGCGTGCGGCTCTTCGAGGAGTGCCTCGCGCTGCTCCTCGGGCTGCCCGCCGCCACCGAGTCCCTCGGCCTCGCGCCCTTCGACGCCCTCGTCGTGGAGACGGACGGCTCCATCGAGCAGGTCGACTCCCTGAAGTCCTGTTACGAGGGGGCGGCCAGGACCGGCCTCGACGTCTTCCGGCACCGTTTCGACGAGGCACTGCGGCACCCCGGCGTCGCGGCCCGGCAGGCGGGCGCCGCCTCGCTGGCCGCGCGCTGCCGGGCCTGCCCGCTGCTCTCCGTGTGCGGCGGCGGACACTACGCGCATCGATACCGGGCCGGCCACGGCTTCGCCAACCCGTCCGTGTACTGCGCCGACCTCCAGCGCTTCATCCGCCATGTCGCCGGGAGGCTCGCGGAGGCCACGGCCCCTGTTCCCGGCGTGTCCCCCGTACCTGCCACGGCCACCGTTCCCGCCGTGTCCCCCGTTCCCGCCGTGTCCCCCGTACCTGCCGTGTCCCCCGTGCCGGCGGTGCCCCCCGTTCCCGCTGATTCCCCCGCGCCCGCCTCCGGTGCCCCCTCCGCCGCCTCCCCCGCTTCCCAAGGAGATGTCCCGTGATCCTCCCCGCGGTCCCGGAACGGGCCGTGGACGAACTCGGCCGCACCGAAGGCGGCCCCGAGACCCTCGGGCTCCTCGTCCGCGACCAGCACACCCGTCGACTGCTCCTGCTCCGCGCGGTCCTCGACGCCGCGGAGTCGGCCGCTCCGGACGTCTGTCCCGCCGCCGCGCTGAACCGGCTGCGCGCGGACTGGGCCCTGCTGGAGGAGGCCGAACGGCGGGAGCGGCCCGCCCACCGCCGGGGACGGTCTCACAGCGGTGCTATGCCGATGGCCGGGGGATGGTACGGGCCTGCCGGTGCCTCACCCGTGGCCGGGGGATCGTACGGGCCTGCCGGTTCCTTACTCGTGGCCGGGGGATCGTCCGGGCCTGCCGGTTCCTCACCCGTGGCCGGGGGATCGTACGGGTCCGCCGATTCCTCACCCGCGGCCGACGGGGCGTACGGGCCCGTCGGCTCCCTCTCGGTGGCCGAGGCGGACGCGGGGTCCGGAAACTCCGACCCGGTGTCCCCCGTACGAGCCCTCCTCCTCCACCCCTTCATCGGCCCCTGGGCCAGGGACACCCTGCGCGCGCTCGGGTCCGGAACGGGCCCGCTCCCCGGCCGGGACCCCCGTGAACAGGCCCGCGCGCTCGCCCACTTCGGGTCGCTCGCCGCCGCGGCCGCGGCCCGTGCCGGGGTGTCCTACGCGGTACGGCTGACGGCCTACGACGGCGTGCTGGCGCTGCCCTCGCTCGGCGCGCTGCGCACGGGCGGGCCCGGTGCAGGGGAGACCGAGGTGACCGCCGTGCACCGGCGCGGACGGCTGACGCTCCGCCGGCGCGGCGAGGCGGACGTGGTCGTTCGCCCGCAGAGCGGTACCGGCGCCTGGTCGGAGTCGGCGGCCTGGACGCCGGCGTACACGCTGCCCGGTCTGGTGCCGGGCTCCGCCGCCGTACCGCTGGACGACCTCGACCCGTATCGGACCGCCCGCGGCGGACCCCGCCCGGACACCCTGAGCGGCCCGGCCGCCCTCGACGAAGCCGACCGCAAGCACTGGCTGCACACCTGGTCGGGCACCGCCGCGGCGCTCGCGACGGGCGGCGAACGCCGGCTCGCGGAGTCGGTCACCCTGCTGTGCTGCCTGGTCCCGCTGGCCGCGGGGGCCCGCGGGGGGGCCGGGGGCGGGGGGGGGGGCGTGGTGGGGGACCCCCGCGGGGGCGGAGGCGGCGGCACAGGAACAACCCCCCCGCCCGGGCGCCCCCGCGCGCGCGGGGGCGCGGGGGGGGGGGGGCCTCCCCCGGCGCGCGGCGTCCCCGCCCGCGGGGGGGTGCGCGGGGCCCGGGGGCGCCGCCCGGCGTGGGGGGCCCGGCGGCGGCGCGGGCGGCAGTTGCAGCGGCACCCGGCGCGAGGCCTTCGGCGCGATCCTCAGCAGCGCGCCCGCGACGGCGACCGCCTTCGCGGCCACCCTCGTCCACGAGATCCAGCACACCAAACTGGCCGCGCTCAGCGACATGCTGACGCTTCATCACGCGAGCCCGACCCTCCGTCACTTCGCTCCCTGGCGCCCCGACCCCCGCCCGTACGACGGCCTGTTGCAGGGCGCCTACTCCCACCTCGCGCTCGCCGACTTCTTCCAGCGCGGCGCGCTCGCCGCCACGCATCCCACCCGCCGTGACGCCGCTTGGGCGCAGCACGCGCGCTATCAGGCACAGGTCGGGGCCGTCCTGCCGGCGCTCGTCGGATCGGGTGATCTCACCGTGCGGGGACGCCGGTTCGTCGACCGCATGGTCGAGGTGTACGAACGGCTCGCCGAACAGCCGCCGCCACGCGGACACGCGGCGCGCGCGACGGCGTACGTACAGGCCGCCCGGGCGCTGTGGAACCGGCGCCACGCACCGGGCGAATGAAGCCCGCACCCCAAGGGGGGCGCGGCGGAAGCCGATCGAGTCGCGTCGCCCCCTCGGTACGCGCCCCGCGCGCCGGCCGAACCGGCCATGACCCGTCACGATTGAGCCATCCTCGCCGAAAGAAGTGGGTTCCCGGACGCGGGGCTGACCGTGCGCCAAGATCGGCGCTGAACACCTTTGAAATGGAACCGTGGAGCAAGCGACTGGTGTGCGTCGGCGCCCTATCGCCGACCCTCGCGGCCGTTCTAAAATCACGCGCGGGGAGGCCGCTGCATGTCTGGAGCTCGTACACCGGTCGGGCCAGCCGAGAGGGGGCCCGCGAAGCAGACCGTCACCATCAGCTTCGCCGGTTTCAACCGGGCCTGGGCGGCCTGGATCGGGGACCGTCTGGAGCGGCGTGGACATAGAGTGGTGTACCAGCGCTGGGACTCCCCGGCCGAGGTGCCCCTCGTGGACCTGCTGCGCGACCTGACCCTGGCCAAGGGCCGCATCCTGATCGTCGTCAGCGAGTGGTACTTCCAGCTCGGCCCGCGCACCCACGAGGAGTGGAACGCCGCGCTGCGCGAGGTCGTCGCGCCCGACCCGTCCCGCTTCACGGCCGTCTCCGTCACCAACAGCACGCTGCCGACGGCCACCACCGTGCTCGGCGCGGTCGACCTGAACAACATGGGCGCCGACGAAGCCGAGCGCCGTGTTCTCGAACGCCTCGACCTGCCCTCCGAACCGCTCCCCGAGTCCGTCGAAGGCGCCCGGCGCGGCCCCCGCTTCCCGGCGGCCATGCCCGAGGTGTGGGGCGGAGTGCCGCGCCGCAACACCCGCTTCACGGGCCGCGAGCCACTCCTGAACGACGCCTACCACCTGCTCCAGGGCGCCGAGGCGGGCGCGGGCGTGGTCACGCTGCACGGCATGTCCGGCGTCGGCAAGACCCAGCTAGCCGCCGAGTACGTCTACCGCTTCGGCTCCGAGTACGACGTGGTGTGGTGGGTCAACGCCGAGAAACGGGTCACCTACCGGCGCCGACTGGCCGAACTCGCACCGCAGTTGGGCCTTTCGACCGGCGCCGAGTACGGCGAACGGCTGCGTGCCGTACGCGACTCGCTGCGCCGGGGCGACCCGTACTCGCGCTGGCTGCTGATCCTCGATGGCGCCGACGAGCCCGACCAGATCTACGACCTCGTCCCCACCGGGCCCGGCCACGTCCTGATCACCTCGCGCAACCCCGAGTGGAGCGAGCACAACAGCAAACTGCTGGAGGTGCCCGTCTACGCGCGCGACGAGTCCGTCGCCTTCATCCGTCGCCGCGCACCCCGCCTGAGCGAACCCGAGGCGGACCAACTCGCCGATGCGCTGGAGGACCTGCCCCTCCTGCTGGACCAGACGGCCGGCTGGCTCAACGACTCGGACCTGTCCGTCCAGGAGTACATCGCCCTCCTGGACGGCGGCATCGACCAGGACGTCGTCAAGATCTCCGCCGACTTCCCGGTCGCCTTCCAGACCGCCTGGTCGATACTGCTGAACAAACTCCGCGACACCGTCCCGGAGTCCGTCGACCTGCTCCGCCTGTGCACCTTCTTCGCGCCGGGCTTCATCCCCGTACGCCTCCTGAAGGAGATGCCGCACGACCAACTGCCGGAACAGATCGCGGGTCTGCTCAACGACCCGCTGCTGTGGAACAAGGCGATCAACCAGCTCCGCCAGTACTCCGTGGTCCGTCTGGAGTCCCACGAGGCGGCCGGCGACGAGGCGGCGTCCTCCGGCGAGTCCCTGTATCTGCACCGCATGGTCCACCAGATCGTCCACAAGGACATGCCCGACGAGGACCGCCGCGAGTTCATCGACGTGGTCCGCCGCGCCCTGGCCGCGGCGGACCCGAGACGCCCGACGGACACGCGGCTGTGGCCCCGATACGCGGAGATCACCCCGCATCTGAAGTACGCGGACGTTCTGAAGAGCGATGACTCCTCCGTCCAGCAGCTCGTCTTCAACTGCATGCGGTACATGTACTTGTCGGGCGAGTACGTGGCGGGCATCAAACTCGGGGAACGCGCCATGGCGACATGGCGCGCCCTGCTCGGCGGCACCCACCCGAGGATCTGGGAACTCACCCACCACTATGCCAATCTGCTGCGCGCGGTGGGCGACTACGAACGAACGGAAGCCCTGGAGAGGGCGGCCGTGGACCACCTGCGCCGGGAGCAGGGCGAACACGACTTCGACCATCTGCGGGCAGTCGGCGGGCTTGCCGCCGACCTGCGAGGCCTGGCCCGGTACGACGAGGCTCTGGAGCGCTCCGAGTGGCTCCTGACGGCGTACCGGGAACTGCTCGGTGAGACGGATTCGCGCACCCTGAACGCGCAGAACAACGTCGCCGTCTCGCTGCGGCTGCTGGGCCGCTACCAGGAAGTGCTGGAGATCGACCGGCGGATGCTGGAGGCGCGTCGGTCACTGCTGCGCGGACGGCACCCGTGGACCCTGTACTCGGAGATCGCCTACGCGACCGACCTGAGGCTCCTGGGGCGCTACACCGAAGCCGAGTCGATCCAGGCCAAGAGCGTCCGTGAACACCGCCTCGTCATGGGCCCCGACCACCCGGAGACGCTGCGTGCGGAACACAACCTCGCGCTGTGCCAATACCGGGCGGGAGACCGGACTCGGGTGGGAGCGATGCTCGCCGGCATCCTGGAACGCAGCGAGCGTGTGCTCGGGGAGAGCCATCCGACCACGCTGAGCTTCGCTGTCAGCGAGAGCTGCTTCGCCCGCGAGCACGGCGACATCGACCACGCGCGGGAGGTCGGTGAGGCCGTCGTCGCACGCTACGAACTGCTGCTCGCCGAAGGCCACCCCTATCTCGCCGGCACCCGGGCCAACCACGCGCTGGTGCTGCGCAGCGTGGGCGAACGCCAGGCGGCCTACGTGACTCTCGAGCAGTGCCTGGCCGAGATGACCACGGCGGTGGGGGAGAACCACCCTTGGACGCTGGGGTGCGCCGTCAACGCCTCGGCCCTGCGCAACCTCGTCGGAGACCCTGAGGCGGCCGCTGAACTCGGCCACCTGACGGTCGCCAGGGCCACCGAGACCCTGGGGCGGGTCCACCCGCTGACGCTGTCCGCGCGGATCGCGCTCGCGGCGGACCTTCGCGGACTGAGAGACGTCCAGCAGGCCGAGAAGCTCGAGCAGGAGGCGCTGGAGGACCTGGCGGGAACGCTCGGTGCCCAGCACGCCCACACCATCTCCGCCCGCTCCCGCAACCGGCCGTTCTGGGACTTCGAGCCGTACATCACCTGACCGGCAGGTGGGAAACACCGAAGGGGCCCGGCCCCGAGTCCGTGAGGAC